>RFSD01000126.1 GCA_009924165.1 Chitinophagia bacterium
CAAAATTTTCTTCTATATAATAAATCAAATCCCCCTAATTATTTTATTTTTTTAGTCATTGTAGCTATACGCTTGCCTAGTGAAAACCCTTTTTGTAAAAATATTTTATCTAATTGTGCAGTTTTGAAAACACCTTCATTTGTAATTGCAGAAGCACCAAAGGCAGATGTCCAGTCATCTCCTCCTACTATAATCATTCCAAAAACCAACATAGATTGTAGTATGTTCAACTGTGCCAGCTCCTCTCCAGCAGAGATACCACCTGCTGTGACAAAAGCTGCTCCAATTTTATCTTTCAATGGATTGCCATCAAATGGCCAAGTGCTCATAAATTGAACTAGTTCGGGTGCGAGGTTTGCATTGTAAACGGGGCTGCCTACAATAATGGCATCAGCATCTAATAAATCCTTTGTGGTGGTTTGATCTATTCTTTTAAGTTTAACCTGAACGCCTGGTATAGATTGAGCACCTTTTGCCACTTCCTCCGCCAAGGATTGCGTATGCGCTGTCTTACTATAATAGGTAATTAGAATATGCTGTGCTTGCGTATTGATTGAAAAAAGCAATAGCGCCAAACTAAGTTTAAAGAATTTCACTTATAAATTATTTATTCAAATTTAATTCAATTTTTTAGTTTTCACAATTCCATTCATTCTACTATCATTACATAGGTTTATTTGTTCCTTTTTACGATTTTGGAACATTATTCCTTGTTTTTAATGCATTTTTTGAGTGGTTACAATTTAAATTCATTTTTCATTTAAAAACTCAAATTATGAAAAAAGTATTTCTAGGATTGCTTGTCATAGCATCATTTGCTGCTTGTAAGAGTACTGAAACAAAGCCAACAGAAACCGTTGAGGCTTCATCAGAAAAAGTCGAACACCTATACAAGCCAACTTATACTGATAACTTTAAGATTGGGGATCAAACGAATGTTTTATTAGCTGAGCAATTTCATAAATTAATTTTTGAGAAAGATTTTAAAGCTGTTGCAGAGATGATGTCAGATACAGCAACTTATAACGTTGAAGACGGTACTACTTTGAAAGGGAAGGCTGCAATTATGGAATTTGTGGAAAAAAGCTTAGGCGCTGTAAGTATAACAAACTACAAAATAGCTGCAATTATGCCTGTAGTTGGAGAAAATGGGCATCAGTGGGTAGACATTTGGGATGAGGGTGATGTAGTAATGCCTGATGGTAAAACACAAAAATACCAATGGATGGATGCATTTAGATTTGAAGGTGGAAAAATCGTACACTTTGTAGGATTTGGTAAGGCCGTGAAATAATACTGTCTTTAAGTAGCGTTTAAGTTTAGAAAAATACAAAAAAGGCCCCTAATGTTAGGGGCCTTTTTTTATGCTTAAACTACTCTTCTACTTCAACGATCATCTCAATTTCTACAGCCATATTTAATGGTAGTGATGCCATCCCAACTGCTGACCTTGCATGCTTACCTTTTTCACCAAATACCGCCACCATTAAGTCAGAAAAACCATTGATCACTTTTGGCTGATCCGTAAAGCTTTCGGTACTATTTACCATACCCAATACTTTTACAATTCTTTTGACCTTATTTAAATCTCCAACAGCATTTTTCAAATTTGCAATCATGTTGATCCCAGTAATTCTAGCTGCTTCACGGCCTTGTTCGATTGTCATATCTTTTCCCAATTTTCCTCTTACATAACCTCCATCTTCTACCGCTGGGCCTGATCCAGAAAAATAGATCAAGTTGCCTGTTTTAACATAGTTGACATAATTCGCAATAGGAGTCGATTGTTTTGGAAGGATGATACCAAGTGCTTTTAAATTTTCTTCTGGGCTTTGTGCTTGACTGTAGCTATATAAGAAAAGAAAAGCCAATAGGGTGTAGTATTTTTTCATTGTATAAACTTAGAGATTAATATTCAATTCTAATTGCACTTAAACACTATATTTTTTGCACAACTTCAAATATCGATCATATTAAACTTGGCCAAGAACTTTTTGTTCCATTTTTACGTTTTGGAACAAATTTGAATCTACATTACAAGCAAGTTTAGTTAAAATTTCTTTATTTTAAAGCAATCTAAATCAAACCAAGATAATGAATACAGTTATTAGGATCCTATGTCTAGTTGTTGTTAGTTTTAACACAATATTTGCTCAAGGCCCGAACGTCGACTTTTCTAAGAAGCCACCAAATTTGGATTCTTTGTTCCCGAAAATAGCTGCAGAAAAAAATGATAGCGCCCGTTACTATTTGACCATGACAGCTTTGACTATTTCGGAGACTAATCCGGTGGAGGATATGCATAATTCCGAAAAAATCCTTTTATATGGCCAAAAGAACAATGATTTAATATGTCAGGGCTTAGGGTATTCTTGTCTTAGTTATGATTATATCGCTTTTGGAGACCAGGTGAAGAGCTTGAAATATGGTATTTTGGCGAATCAGGTTGCAGAAAAAGCCAATGATAACAGATTGAAAACTTTTGGAAAAGGGATGTTAGCACTTTCCTATTTGACAATGGGGGATTTTGAAAAAGCGGTCTCTTATAACAAAGCTGCAATGGAAGCAGGCACAAAGTACACTCCAGATATTATTTACGTATGTGTTGTGAACGATATGGGTACTATTTATTTAGCAATGAATAAGGTGGATTCGGCATTAATTTATACCCAACAAGCCTATGAATTGGCAATAAAAACCGGGATCAATTATTGGTTAACATCTACTTATTTACAATTTGGTAGTATACACCAAGCTTTGAATAATCCAGCTTTAGCTTTAAATTATTGGAACTTAGCTTTGAATGAAGCTAAAAGAATTAACTCTCCTAAATTCGAAAGCATCGCTTATAACGCCATCTCAAAATTTTACTTCACAAATAATCAAATTGATTCTGCAAAACTATATGCATCCAAAGCGATTGCTAGTGTAAGAAATACTGCGTTTAATACTTTGAATGTAGAGCCTGCTAAATTATTATTAAATATTTATCGTGATATAAATATTGATAGTGCATTCAAGTATTCTGAAATTTACAGAGCAGCAAATGATAGTTTATATAATATCAAAGCACTTCAACAAGCACAGTTAATGTCTGTAGAGGAAGAATCTCGTCAAGAACAATTAGCATTGGAAGAAGAACAGGCGAATGAAACACGTAAAATGAATCTAGAATACACTTTTATTGCAATAGGCATCATCAGCTTCTTTATGCTCTTTATTTTATTTAGCAGAAAGCATATCACTAATACCAAAATCATTCAATTTTTAAGTGTGGTTTCTTTATTAATTGTATTTGAATTCTTGAATCTATTAATACATCCAATTTTAGAAAAAGTCACACACCATTCACCATTTCTAATGTTATTAAGTTTGGTTGCATTAGCTGCATTACTTATCCCGATGCATCATAAGCTAGAACACTGGGCTGTAAACAAGTTAATTGAAAAGAATAAAGCAACAAGATTAGCTGCTGCAAAGAAAACGATTGATGAATTAGAAAAGAACGGCTAGTTTTTATAAGTTTAAATCAAATCATTATGCGCATCCTGCTTCCTGCTTTTTTGCTTTTAATAAGTATTTGTTCTTTTGGACAAATGTTAAACGATAGTCCATTTAATGCAAGTTGATGCTTACGACTGGAGACAATTTGTTTTAAACACTTTACATTGGATGTCTAAGTAAAGGGTATATTACTACCCCCACTTCAATTATGAAATTTAGTGCCCGTGCAGCTCTATTAAAAAGTTTATTTATTAAGCAATTATTGGGGTTTGGCTTCTGTATAAGCTAGGATTCTACGTGACTGCTCTAATAATGGTTGAATAAAACTTTGATTATCGTATGATTCAAGTAATATAGCAGTTGTAACAACAGACATGTAGTCAATCATATCAAAAGATTCTTGATGGTTGAGTTTTTTAATAGATAAATAAGGGTTTTCGATATTTTTTTTACCATTTAGAAAACCTGTGACAACTTTATAGTTATCTTCTGGACGATCATATAAGGTAATAAAATGTTTTTGGTTGATGGGTTCATAAAAATCATACATGTGTTGTAAAAATCTTTGTCTTCTAAATGCCAATTTTGAAAGCTGGATTTCATACTCTTTTAATTCCTCTACAAATTTACGGTCTGAAAAGAAACGAAGTGATCCGGTACTAATTAGCTGCTTATAGGTTTCTTGACGCGGTTCCCAAGCACTTTTACCTGACAAAATAGAATTATATTTTTGTATTGCAGGTATCTCTTTTTGCCAATTTCCTTTTTTATAAATAACAAGGAGACTATCATAATATTGTCTCCTTGATTTATTTTGAAAATTAAGTTTTGATAATTGTAAAGAATCAAAAATAATATCCTTTCTAATATCTTGGATAAACTGTTCTTCTCTCATTTTTTCAACATAGTGCTCTCTATAATTTTCTACAAAAAAACCAAGTGTCACAGCTGCAAATAACATTACAAATTCGATAATGTATTCAGACCATTTCTTTTTATGTGTTGGGTGGTGTGGGTGATGTACTTCCATATTTGTATATTATAGTTGAAAATAAGATAATGTTTCCAATTCCATTCCTTAATTTCCATTCAACCTTGTTTTCACTCTAAAAACACAGAACTTGGTCCCCTAATTATGTGGGTTTCTGACGGTATTTCATACCTTTTCTTAAGATTATTCTAAAACTATCTTGGTAAAAACAATTTGTTTGGAAGCCGAATGTGTTGTTTTTAAAA
>RFSD01000127.1 GCA_009924165.1 Chitinophagia bacterium
GCTCCGAAATTTCGGAGCGTTTTTTTGCAAATTTATTTTTGTATTTATTCGATTGAATAGCTACAAGTAGGTATTTTATTTCTTACGTTCTACGTCTTTATTTAACTCATCAATATCTACAGAACGTTCCGTGTTATCGCCTAATAAATATTTAGAGAAATAATCTGCAGTTCTCCAGAACCAGTATTCATTCATGTCTCCAAAACTGTGTCTTTGTGTTGGTAATATCAACATATCAAAACGCTTATTGGCTTTAATCAATGCATTCACCACTCTTAAAGTATTTGCTGGGTGTACATTGTTATCAATTTCACCATGAATCAATAATAATTTTCCTTTTAAATTTTTAGCCAGGTCTGGATTTTTATCAATCATGTAACTAAATGAGGTATCACCTTTTTCAGAAATATTTTCTTTCACGCCATGATGTTTTTCACTCCACCATCTATTGTAAACACTATTATCATGGTTACCTGCGTTACTTACAGCTACTTTAAAGATATCTGGGTAAACCAAGATAGCTGCTGTGCTCATGAATCCGCCACCACTATGACCATGAATACCAGCTTTGTTTCTATCGATGAAACTAAATCTATCTGCTAATTGTTCGATGGTTGCTTTTTTATCGGCAAGACCGTAGTCTCTTAAATTACCGTAGCCATAGTTATGATACCATTTGCTTCTAGCTGGATGACCACCTCTGTTACCCATTGTTACTACTACAAATCCTAATTGAGCCAATCTGTCAATACGATCCATGCCCTTGCTGAAAGACTTGTTTACAGACTCTGTTTGTGGACCAGGGTATACATATTCAATGATTGGATATTTTTTAGTGCTATCAAAATCATAAGGCTTATACATTACGCCATATAAATCGGTAATACCATCGTCTGCTTTAATTTTAAATGTTTCAGGAAACTTATACCCAGTTGCCATTAGATTTCTTAAATCTGCAGTTTCAAGATCCATTAATTTCTTACCGTCAGCACTATGTAAGCTAGATACAGGAGTGGTATTCACTCTAGATGAATTATTTACAAAATAGGTATTGTTATCATTCATACTAAAGCTATGATCAAAATTTCCTGCATTTAATAATTGTAAGCCAGTGCCATCCAAATTGATCTTATATAAGTGCATATAGTAAGGGTCTTCTTTACCACCACCAGTCATAGTTTCTCTTCCATTTGCAGAGAAGTAAACTACTCTTTTAGCTTCATCTACACCAATCACTTCCTCTACATGCCATGCTCCTTGTGTAATTTGATTTTTTAATTTTCCTTGACCATCGTATAAATATAAATGTGCCCATCCATCACGCTCACTCCATTCAATTAGTTCAGCACCACTTTTAATTAATTCTGGCTTTTTAATTTCAATAGAAGTATTCATAGCTTCAGCTACCAAAACTTTTACTTCACCAGTGGTTGTGTTCACCACACATTGGTCAATCTTCTTTAAATCACGACTGGTCCTTGCAAGGTATAATTGCTCATTGGTTCCCAACCAGATCATTGGCTTGAATTCATCATCTCTTGCATTGGCTGCAGCAGACTTATTCCACAAAGCAATGTCTTGATCTTTATAAAGCGATACGTTGATCTCTTTATTGGTAAAGTTCACCATATCCACCAACATTAAATGATCTACGGGTGCTTCTTTCTCACCTGGCATCCAATACTTATAAGTTTCTAAGGTTGGTCTTGGATCTGCAATACTATTGATTACCCATAAATCTTTCACTTTTCTGTTGTCTACTTTAACTATAGCAAGTTGTTTGCTATTCTCACTCCAGTAACCAAAAACAGGTTTTCTTTTATTTTTGTTTTTCTCAGCATCAACATTTGTTTCGCCACCACCACCAGCGCCACCTTCACTGTGCCAAGCAAAATTTTGTATACCATCTTTTGTAATAGCAGTTTCTACAATGGTACTATCATCTTCATTTAACAAAGCTTTTTCATAATTAGCTTTGTCCATATAGTATAGGTTGTAATTACGACCAAAAACAACTTTAGATTGATCTGGTGCAATATTCGCCCAGCTTGGTTTTCTTTTTGGTTTTGTAAATCCAACTAGCTCATTCAATTGGGCTGTAATCAAATTGTATTCAAAGTAAAATACTTTCTTAATTTTTTCGGCCTTCGCATCTTTTTTAGCACCTGGCTTATCTATCTCAATGCTACTTTTTACTTCAAACTGTATCCAGTTCTCATCCTTGATAAATTTTAAAGAATCAATTGGAAGATGTTGTGCATCAAATGGGTCTTTGATGATTCTTGTTAAGGCAGCTGCAAGTTGATCTTTATCAAACATGGCTTTCTTTTCGTTTTTTACCGGGTCTACAATCATCCATTGTTTTCCTTCACTTGTTTCATAGGTATACCAAAACTTGTTGGATTGTTTTAACCAATGAGGATCAACAGACAAAGAGAAAATCATTTTATCCAATTTCTTTGGAGAAAATCTTGCTGCTAGGTCATAATTGGCTTTTTGTTGTCCAAAAATGAACAGCGGTAAAGCGAGTAGTACTAAAAAAAGTTGTTTACGCATAGTTGTAATATTAAGTGTAGAAAATTAGTACATTTTTTTGAATTATAACCTAATTTGTGATGAATACACTACTATGAAAAAAGCTTTAATTACAAGTTTATTTTTAGCACCATTCATCCTAATCAATGGATATGCTCAAACCACTAATCAATTTAAGCCTGCTGTATTTGCAGATGAAAATAGAAAAGCAAAACTACAGGCGGCCATGCCTCTTGTGGAAGATTTATATAAAGAATATGCAACAAAACATCATTTTCCTGCCTATGCTTTTGCGATTGTATTAGACGGTGAGTTGTTGTATAAAAAAGCAGCAGGCTGGGCGAATATTGAGGATAAGATTCCTGCAAATGACCAGACTATGTTTCGTATCGCATCTATGTCCAAAAGCTTTACCACCATGGCTATTCTGCTACTAAGAGATGCTGGAAAACTAAGACTAGATGATCCTATTGATCAATATATTCCTGCAATGAAAGGCCAAGTGTTGACTAAAGATGGCGCTCCCATCACCATCCGACATTTAATGTCCCATCAGGCTGGATTTCCCGAAGACAATCCTTGGGGCGATAGACAATTGGATGATTCAGAAGCAGATTTAATTGCACTGATTGAAAAAGGTCTCTCGTTTTCAAATACAACAGGATCTTATTATGAATATAGCAATCTTGGCTTTGCGATGTTAGGTTATATAATACACCAAGTATCAGGTTTAACTTATGACGCTTATATCAAGCAATCCATTTTGGATCCTTTAGGCATGCAGCATACCACTTATGAATACAGGACCATCTCTAAAGAAAATTTAGCAAAAGGCTATCGAACCATCAAGGGCAATTGGGTGAATGTGCCTTTATTAAAAGACGGTATTTATGGTGCGATGGGCGGGATGATTACTTCGATAGATGATTTTGCAAAATATGTTGCTTTGCATCAAGCTGCTTGGCCAGAGCGCAATGAATCAGAAAACAAAGTGATTAAAAGAAGTACGGTGAGAGAAATGCACCAGCCCTATACCTTCATAGGACTCAATCCAAATTACCAATTTCCATCTGGAAAAAAATTAGCTACTACAAGCAGTTATAGTTATGGATTAAATTGGATGCACGATGCCGAAGGCAAAACGAGTATTGGCCATAGTGGGGGACTTCCAGGTTTTGGAAGTAATTGGCGTTTTATGCCTCAATATGGATTGGGTGTGATCTTTTTTGCCAACCATACTTATGCACCAACCTCTACAATGAATTTAATTGTGCTGGATACTTTGGTTAAAATAGCAAAACTTCAACCAAGAATTGTTAGTGTTTCTCCAATACTTGAACAAAGACAAAAAGAGATTGTACAGATTATCCCTAACTGGGAAAAGATACCAGCCATTTTTGCTGAAAACTTTTTTGACGATTATTTAATAGATGAATTAAAGGCCGAAGCCAAAGCACTTTTTGAACAAGCAGGCACCATTAAAACTATTGGAAAAATGATTGCAGAAAATCAGTTAAGAGGCTATTGTATATTGGAAGGCGCTAAACAAAAATTAAAATTAAGCTTCACATTAAGTCCAGAAAATCCAGCTTTGATTCAAGAATATCATTTAGACCTTGTAAAATAAAAAAGAGCACTAGCCAATAAACTAGTGCTCTTAAACCAAACCAACAAAAAATAATTACATAGGTCTTTTTCTGCGCATCATTTCGTTGCGCATTTTATTTAAAAGTTCTCTGTCTACTTTTAAAGCCAGGTTCACTCTTTCTTCTGTTTTTAAAATTGGCATTAAGTCTTTCTTAAACTTTTTTCTTATCACTAGCATTGCTTCTTGAAATGCAATCTCGTCTTCTTTTGCTGTTTGCATCAAATTACGACTTGCCTCTTTTTGTTCATTGTACAAAGGCCAAAATTTTTCTGCTTCTGCAGGAGTCAGGTCTAATTTTTTTGTGATGAATTGAATTCTAAAAGATTCTAATCTTTCTCTTTGCACCTTATTCATTGGTCTTGGCGGCGGCATATTTTGACGATTCATTGGTCGCTCTTGTGCTTGGGCAACAAAAAAAGTCATAATAAAACTTAAGAGACAAAATATTTTTTTCATAAAATGATTATTTAATGTTTAGATACTTTTTTGATTTAAAAGTTTAATACAAGTTTTATTTTTTAATTTAAAAATTATAATA
>RFSD01000128.1 GCA_009924165.1 Chitinophagia bacterium
GCGATCAACGAATGCTATTTAAAAAAAGGGTTTATTAAAGAAAGCGAATTCAAATTTGATATTGGCAATGGATTTTACATGGACGATTATGTCATGCGTCTACACTTCTAAGAAAACTAAATTTCTATATTTTAGAAATCAATACACCTTTTAAACTTAGTTGGCGGTCACTTGGATTGATTAAAATATCAATCTTGTTTTTATATCTTTTGTTCATTACATCATGAACAAACCATACGCCATTAAACTTTCCAGCATTGGTTAATATTACTTTATCACCGAAGGCAAATAATGCTTTTAGATCTCTACTAATGGCAATCACTCTATGTTTTTTTGGATTCGAACTATCTAATTTTAAACCACTCGCCGTTACAAAAGGTGAACTATCTGTTTCGGTCGTATCTGCTTTATAGGTACTTAAAGAAACGACTTTCATCGATTTTAAAACAAAAGGATATTGCATTACAATCGCTTTATGTCCTGGTCTTAAACAATAAAAAGACCCCACAACAATCAATAGGATGACCCCCATGCCTAGGTACTTATTATATTTCATAATAAAGTGTTTCATGTCTGTTGATTATACTATTAAATGGGTTTGTTTAACGACACCCATTATAAAAACGCTTTGTACCTGGCTTATATTGTCGGCCTGGCTTAATTTGTTAACGTGAAAATTGTAATAACTGTTCATATCCTCGGTCACAATCTTAAGCATAAAGTCAAATTCGCCCGAAATACTATAGCATTCCACCACATCAGGTAGCTCATTAATAAGCTTAATAAATTGACCCCCCGACTGCTTACTGTGCTGATTTAGAGACACATAACAAATAACCATCAATCCCTTTTTGACTTTTGTACCATCAATTAAAGTGGCATATTGCTTAATCACGCCACCGGCTTCAAGCCTTTTAATACGCTCATGTACCGGCGTGGTGCTCAAATGAATTTGATCAGCAATTTCTTTTACTGTGATCCTCGCATTCTCCTGTAATAGGCGTAAAATGGCTAAATCCTTCTCGTCTAAGGAGATAGATTGTGGAGGAATAGCCGAATCTACTAATGAAGCATTGTTTTTCATATTATTTTAGCATAAATCATCATAAAAATAGAATAAAATAGCCGAATATCCTAAAAATATCAAATATTTTGTCATTTTATCCTACAAAACTACCTTTACACTCTAAATAATTAAATATGTCAGGTTTACAAAACATCGATTTTAGCCTACCTTATAAAGTAGCAGATATTTCCCTTGCAGAATGGGGTCGTAAAGAAATTCGTTTAGCTGAAGCAGAAATGCCAGGTTTGATGAGTATTCGTGAAGAATATGGTCCTAGCCAACCATTAAAAGGTGCACGTATTGCTGGTTGTTTACACATGACCATCCAAACAGCTGTGTTGATTGAAACTTTAACTGCTTTAGGAGCAGAAGTTAAGTGGAGTTCTTGTAATATCTTCTCTACACAAGACCAAGCTGCTGCTGCAATTGCTGCAACAGGTGTGGGTGTATTTGCTTGGAAAGGTCAATCTATCGAAGAAGGCGATTGGTGTATTGAGCAAACATTATTTTTCGGCGGTGAAGATCGTCCTTTAAATATGATCTTGGATGATGGTGGTGATTTAACCAATATGGTTTTAGATAAGTACCCACAATTTGTAGCAGGTATCAAAGGTTTGAGTGAAGAGACTACAACTGGTGTACACCGTTTGTACGAGCGTATGGCAAAAGGTACTTTACCAATGCCCGCAATCAATGTAAACGATTCAGTTACAAAATCTAAGTTCGATAATAAATATGGTTGTCAAGAATCATTGGTGGATGCGATTCGTCGTGCCACTGATGTGATGATGGCTGGTAAAGTAGCAGTAGTGGGTTCTTACGGTGACGTAGGAAAAGGTTCTGCAGGTTCTTTACGTGGTGCTGGATGTCGTGTGATCGTAACTGAGATAGATCCTATCTGTGCTTTACAAGCTGCAATGGATGGTTTTGAAGTGAAGCGTATGATTGACGCTGTGAAAGAAGCGGATATCATTGTAACTGCATCTGGTTGTCGCGATTTGATCAACGAAAAGCATTTTAGAGTGATGAAGGACAAAGCGATTGTATGTAATATCGGTCACTTTGATATTGAAATTGATATGGCTTGGTTGAATGAAAATTATGGTCATACAAAAGACACTATCAAACCACAAGTTGATTTATACAATATCGACGGAAAGGATATCATTGTATTAGCAGAAGGTCGTTTGGTAAATTTAGGTTGTGCAACTGGTCACCCATCTTTTGTAATGAGTAACTCTTTCTCTAACCAAACTTTAGCACAAATTGAATTATGGACAAACCATAAGAACTACGAAAACAAAGTGTATGTTTTACCTAAGCATTTAGATGAGAAGGTAGCACGTTTACACTTAGCTAAAGTAGGTGCTCAATTAGACGAATTAACAGATGAGCAAGCAGCTTATTTAGGCATACCTAAAGCAGGTCCATTTAAGTCTGACGCTTACAGATACTAGTCTTTAAAGACAAAAAGAAATAACAATTTCTCCCTATTAACCCATGTTGATTTTATCAGCATGGGTTTTTTATTTTCAGTACCTTTAGGCAACGATTAAATTCATGACTATGACATTCAAAAAAATCTGCATCATCTTTATAGCGGCATTGACCACATGCAGCATCCAAGCACAACAAGTTCAAATAATTCCAGAACCTAGTTCAATACAAATTGGCAATGGCAGTTTTAAGTTGCCCAATACAATTTCAATTCAAGTACCTATTGCATTTGAAGAGATTGGCAAATCAATTAGTGCAAGGTTGAATTTAGTGACTGGAAAAAAGGCAACCTTTTCCAATCTTAAAAATGCCACCATCCGTTTTGAACAGGTTCAAGACAATGCATTAGGCAAAGAAGGTTATCAATTAATAGTGAACGAAAAAGGCATTCAAGTAAAGGCTCAAACTTATGCAGGAGCATTGTATGCATGGCAAAGTATTTTGCAATTATGTCCGCCTGCTATTTATGGAAATCAGATAGACAAAAAAATAAATTGGATAATTCCTTATGTTCAAATTAGTGATGTGCCAAGATTCGAATGGAGAGGATTCATGTTGGATGTAAGTCGACATTTTTTTACAGTAGCAGAAGTTAAAAAGATGATGGACGAAATGGCGATGTATAAATTAAACAGATTGCATTTTCATTTAACCGATGACAATGGATGGAGGGTTGAAATTAAAGCCTTGCCAAAATTAACAGAAGTAGGCGCATGGAGAGTCAATCGAATAGGCAAATGGCATAATATCACTAAACCTGCTTTAGAAGAACCAAAAACCTATGGTGGATTTTATACGCAAGAAGATATAAAAAATTTAGTGGCATATGCAAAAACCAAGAATATCGAAATTATGCCAGAGATTGATATACCTGGACATAGCATGGCTTTTTTAGCAGCTTACCCTCAACTTAGTACGACCCCAAATTATCCATATCAAGTGAATGCAGGAGATGAATTTATAGACTGGTCAGGATTAAATGGACATATCACAGCAAAAATTGACAATAACTTAGATCCATCTAAAAAAGAAGTCTACGAAAAATTAGACATCATTTTTGGTGAGTTGGCTACCCTATTCCCATTTGAATACATGCATATGGGCGGTGACGAAACTGCAAAAAACAATTGGGAAAAAAGTGAGGATATTAAAGCTTTGATGCAAAAAGAAAATTTGAAAAATCAAGACGAAGTACAAAGCTATTTTGTACGTCGTGTAGAAAAAATCATGCAATCAAAAGGAAAAAAATTAATGGGATGGGATGAAATATTAGAGGGTGGATTGGCACCAGAAGCAGCAGTGATGAGTTGGAGAGGTATCAAAGGTGGAGCAGAAGCAGCAAAACAAAAACACCCTGTGGTGATGAGTCCAAGTTCACATAATTACCTGGACTATTACCAAGGCGAAGCCACTGCTGAGGGTGCAGTCTATGCTGGATTAAGAATGAAAAAAACCTATAGTTTTGAGCCGGTTCCAGAAGGCGTGGATGCAAAATATATTTTGGGCAATCAAGGTAATTTATGGACTGAACAATTGCAAAACATTAGAAATCTTGAGTACATGGCATGGCCAAGATTAATGGCCATTGCCGAAGTGGCATGGTCACCAAAATCATCCAAGGACTGGAATAAATTTGCTAAAAAAGTAGAAGGCCATTTTGCCATATTAGATACCCTTAATATAAAATATGCAAAAAGCATCTATGACCCAATTGTGACGACTACCTTAAATACAAAGGGGGAATATTTTGCAAGTATGGAGGGAGAAATTAGCGGATTAGATTTTTATTATACTATTGATGAGTCTATGCCAGACAATTATAGCCATCATTTTAGTGGGCCTGTATTCATTCCAGAGGACGTGACTGTATTAAGAATTATCAGTTACCAAAATGGCAAGCCTATTGGCAAGCTGTTGAATATTCCAATCAGTTCCTTAAAGCAAAGAGCTGTTAAAGTCTTGTAAACAAAAATGTTTAAAAAAGGGATTCCCTTATTTATTGTATTCAACCTATTTGGGCAATTCCTTTTTGCCCCAACTATTTTTGCGCAAAAAAATTTAAAAGAAACGGTAAAAAAAGCAATCACAGGTAAATCCATATCTATGATAGATAGTAA
>RFSD01000129.1 GCA_009924165.1 Chitinophagia bacterium
ACGTTCCACGTGGAACGTTTTTAAATTGAGAAAATAATACGAATATTCGACGAACATTCGAGCTACGCGAGCTGAGAGACGAATATTTCGGTATTTTTTCTAATCTAGCTTGTTTAAGTGCATTTGTTCCACGTGGAACAAGAGCTCGCGAAAAGCGAGTGATGAAAATAAAAACATTTAACCCACAATTTTCAAATACGCCTTCAACCATTTATCCTCCATGGAGCGCATCGTCTTCATTTCGGCGGGTTTTTTGTCTTTATACCCACAAAAATGCAGCGCTCCGTGAAAAATAACCCTTAAAAGCTCGTGTGTGTAACGGTTACCCTCGGTTTTGGCATTCTCTTTTACTCGGTCGATACTTATATATACATCTCCAATTAGGTGTCCCCTCTGCTCTGATAAATCAAAGCTGATGATATCTGTATAAAAATTATGATTGAGGTAGCGCTTGTTGATATCTAATACAAAAGCGTCGGAACAAAAAACATAGTGGAGTGTTTCGATACGAACCCCCTCCTTAAGACACTGCTTATTGATAAAAGATTTTAGTTTAGTCCTAAACCCAAGACTAGTGGCCCTATCCGCATTATTGAAAAAAATAGCATGTCCCATAAAACACTGAAACTGATTGTATTTATAACGAAATTTAATGCTCCATATTTCGTAAGGACTTAAATATAAACAATGGTATCTTTGTGCTCTATTATGAAGAAATTGTCAGAATTAAAAATTGGAGAATCGGGTGTCATTCATTCCTTTGAAAATGATGAAATATTTTTAAAGTTGATGGAAATGGGCTGTATTCCTGGTGAAACAATTAGGGTTGAACAAATAGCTCCCCTTGGAGATCCTATTTCAATTTCTGTAGCAGGCTATCAATTGAGCTTAAGAAACGACGAGGCGGAGGGTATTATTATTACCTAGACAATACACAACAAACTGAATATCAACACATTGAGATGAAAATTGGTTTATTTTTTGGTTCATTTAATCCCATACACCATGGTCACTTAATGGTTGCAAGCTTTATTGCAAATCATACCGATTTGAAACAGGTCTGGCTGGTCGTCTCTCCTCAAAATCCACATAAAACACAATCTAGTTTATTAAACGAGTATGATCGTTTGCATTTGGCGCAATTGGCGATTGAAGATGATACTCAAATTAAAGTAAGTGATATTGAGTTTAAATTACCAAAGCCCTCCTACACAATTGATACATTAACTTATTTACAGGAAAAATATCCTCAGCACCAGTTTTACGTCATCATGGGAAGTGATAGTTTTCAAAATTTACCTAAATGGAAAAACTTTGAAGCGCTCATAAAAAATTATCAATTCATTGTATATAAAAGACCGGGTTTTGAGATTATAGAAGATTATGGCGCCGATGTGCAATACCTAGAAGCTCCAATGTTAGAATTGTCCGCAACACTAATTCGAAATAATTGTAAAGATGGCATCACAATTCGTTATCTAGTTCCAGAAGGTGTAAGACTAGAAATTGAAAGAAATAATTATTTTAAAGAAGATGGCGCGAAAGCGCCTGATAAAAAAAAGAAATCTTAGACAAGCTCTAAAACAATCGCCTCTATTTCTTTTTATATACGGGCACGGTAGAACAAGGCTCCCCGTACATGATGCTTTTTACTACAGGTCGTAATTTTTGTGTGATCGCAATAAACGCCGACTCTCCGATAGGTGTATCACCACAGCCTTTTACAACAACACGCTGGTCTAAAAATGTATTGGCGTCTATCTTTTGAATCTCTTCTAATAAAACCAATTCTCTTGTTTTGTTTTCATCACCAAAATAAATAGATTTTGCAAAAGGAGAAAGATTGGCTACAATTAACATATTCGCCCACATGGGAATAATCGCATCCGTACTACAAAAAATACCAACGATCTTGTTTTCAAATTGTGTCCAGTCTATTGAAGATAAGCTTGCGCGAAAGTCTTTTTCTTTAAGCATTAATTCCATAAACAAGTATGGCTTTATATCAAAAACAACAATTTCATTGTTTGGAATATATTGAGCAAGGTCTACACTAATTAAACCACTCTCTGCTACTTTATTGATAAAGGGCTCTGACATGATGTAAAATTAAATTGTTTTTTAGAAACCTTGATAGAATCTTATTTCGAAAAGCGAATAAAAAACCCCCGAGACTTCGGGGGTTTCAAATAGTTATAGTAGTTTCTAATACACCTTCATGCGATTATCTTTAATCTTGGCCACTTTTTTAAGTCCTATATTGGTTCTGTAAATCACAGACCTTGTTCTGTTAAGCAGGTCTGATTCAAAGCTTGCTAAATCTTGTGTCGCAGCTTTTGCACCCTGTGATTTTACGCTTATTACAAAAACACCCGCATTACCAGCAATAGGTGCGCTTGGTTTATTTAAAAGTGCTTTATTAAAAGCAGCCCCGACCAGTTTTGGCTCATTACCAATACCAGGTATTAAAGAATAATTAAAATTAACGCTATCTGCTGGTTGTATAATTGTTTTCGCACTCGCAGCAATTGCTTCCATAGTGCTTCCCTTGAAGTTTTGTTTGATCTGGATTGCTTTCTTTTGGTCTCTTAAAATTCCTTCTACTTGTGGTTTTGCTGAAGCTACAGATGCTAGACCAACTTTTTCTTCACCAGTGATGATCGCAACATAATAACTATCGCCAATCTCGGTTGGTTCTGACACTGCGTTTAAATCATTTTCATAGATCCAACGCACAAGAGATCTAGATTCCCCAAGCCCTGGAATTTCATAATCCATTGATTTAATACCCGCAGCCGGGAAAGTTTGTTTATTTAATTTAACGGCCTCTTGGTTGAATGACTTAATATCTTTACTAGCAGTTGCAAATGCAGCAGCTGCTGCAGAAGCTACACCAATTGTTTCGCTACTAGGAAGAATTGCTTTAGATAAGTAAGCAATTTTATATGCGGGACTTCTTGGTGTTTGTTTTAATACTTCAATATAGTGGTATCCGAAATCTGTTTTAACAACGCCCTTAGAACCAACTGTATTGTCAAAAGAAAAATCATTGAAAGGGCCTACCATTTGTGCTTGAGGAAACATTTCATATTTACCGCCCTTTTCCTTGCTGCCCGCATCGTCAGAATATTTTAAAACCATTTCATCAAAAGATGCGCCGCCAGCAATTGCAGATTTAATACTATCAATTAATTTCTTAGCGGCACTATCGTCACGAATAATTTGTCCATTTTGTCCTGCAGTTGCAATTAATATATGTCTTACGCTTGCGCTGTCGGGCCACTGTTTAACACCAATCACTTTTGCAATTGTATAGTTTTTTCCATCTACATAGGGGCCGTATGTGTTTCCAACACCAGCGGCTAAGATTGCATCTTTATTTGGTACCTGTAAAGACTTTCCGCTTATATAGCTATTATAAAAGGGTAAATCAGATCCTACTTTGTTTAAAAAAACTGCAGCATCTTGGGCTGCTTGAAAATCTGCTTTTAATGCTGTAATTGTATTTAAAACATTCGTAGAGTCAGCACTAGTGGGTGCTGCAGAAAAACCAACAAAATTAATTGACTTTGAAGCTTCTTCTACCTGAAATGCAGCGGCATTTTCTTTAATGTAATTAGCCACCTCATCATCGGTCACCTTGATTGTACTATCAGAAATACTTGCATAGGGTATACCAACAATATCAATGTTTGCAATACTGTTTGATTCGTTGTATTGTTTTTGAACCATCCACGAAGGCAATTGAAGCCCCTTTACAATTAATGCTTGGTATTTGTTTCTCAATCTATTCTCGATAGATGGCTCGATGTACATCTTTTCGATTTGTTTAATTTGCTCTTGGTTCTTACTTTTTTTAACTTGCGCAATCGCTTGTTTAGCGTCGTTCACTTTAAATTCTCCAGTATTAGGATCTGTAAACTCTTGCTTAAATGGAGACTCGGTACCAAATAAAACATCGTTAATTTCTTTATTACCAACCGTAATACCTAGTTTTTCTTCTTCATTTGAATATAAAATACGATCAATTTCTTGATTCCATAAGAAACCAATTAATTGTTCGCGCTTAACACCCTGGGAAGCATAATTCTGTACTTGAATTTCTAACTTCTCTTCGAAATTAATTTTATTAATATTAACCCCATTTACTGATCCTAAATCGGTAACCGTAGTATTTCCTTGTTTACCAATCCCATCTTGTAATACGAAAGCAACCAAAGCGATTACAATGATTGTAAAGATGATCCAAGCACCTTTATCACGAATGTTCTGAATAATAGACATATGTATCTTATAATTATATAGGCAGCAAATTTAGTATATTATATGAACGAAATACATTTGAATCCTTAATAAAATACACAAAGCATAAGTGGATAAATAAAAAAAGGGTGGATAAGCGCCTATTTTGATAAAAAAATTGGGTATAAAAATAGAATAAGCAGATTTGGTATTATAAATAAGTAGATTTTAATGAAAATTATAGTCCACTTATACCCGTTAATTAACAGTGGATAAACTGTGTTTATCGAAAAAGGTACAAATAATATATATGTATTAAAATATACATAAGACTTATAATACAGGGATTAAACCAATTAAAAAGGTGTTTAAATGGCTATAAAAAAAAATAAATTAAGCG
>RFSD01000130.1 GCA_009924165.1 Chitinophagia bacterium
TCACTTGTTCCGTTTGGAACATTTTATGCAGATAAAGTACTTTTTAGAAAAATTAGTGAATAAAATTTTGGCACTTTAAATATTAATCGTAATTTTACGATTAATATGGGAACAACAAAAAACACAGATTATGGGCTACAAGAGCTATCACTTGCAAAATTCGCAAAGGCGATTTCGCATCCTGCACGAGTTGCAATCATTAATTTATTATTAAAGAAGCAAGCATGTGTCTGTGGTGATATAGTGGATGAACTTCCATTATCTCAAAGCACCGTTTCTCAACATTTAAAAGCATTAAAAGAAGTTGGTTTGATTAAAGGGGATATAGAAGGTGCTTCTGTATGTTATTGTATAGATGAGAAAGTATGGAATAGTGCTCAACAACAATTAAATCAACTATTTGAAAAATTGAATGTAAACAACACTAAATGTTGTTGATTTTTTTTGAATTATCCCATCGGTATATTACGATATTATTAAAAAATTAAATTATAAATGATGCAAACAGAAGAACAACTAAAAGAAATTGTAAGAAAAAAGTATAGTGAAATTGCGCTACAAGACAAAGAAACCAATATGTCTTCTTGTTGTGGGGCTGGCGGATGCTCTACAGAGATATACAATATTATGAGTGACGACTATACTGAATTAGGTGGGTATAATCCAGATGCAGACTTGGGTTTGGGCTGTGGTTTGCCAACACAATTTGCTAAAATCAAAACAGGGGATGTGGTTATTGATTTAGGAAGTGGTGCAGGTAATGATTGTTTTATTGCTAGACATGAGACTGGGGAAACTGGCAAAGTAATTGGTGTTGATTTTACTTCGGCCATGATTGATAAAGCAAGAACAAATGCAGAACTTAGAGGATTTAATAATGTGGAGTTCAGACAAGGGGATATAGAGCATATGCCTATTACTTCCAATACGGCAGACGTGATTGTAAGCAATTGTGTTTTGAATTTGGTTCCAAACAAGAATGCAGTTATGAAAGATATATACAGGGTATTAAAACCAGGGGGGCACTTTAGTATTAGTGATGTTGTTTTAGTTGGTGCTTTACCAGAAGGATTAAGAAAAGATGCCGAAATGTATGCAGGTTGTGTTGCAGGTGCTATTCAAAAAGAAGTTTATCTTGAACTTATTCAAGCAAATGGCTTCACCAATATCACTATTCAAAAAGAGAAACCAATTATTATACCTGATGATATTTTAATTAACTACTTAAGTGCCAATGAAATTCAACAATTTAAAATAGGATCAACTGGTATTTTTAGCATTACTGTATATGCCGAAAAACCATTAACTGAAAAGGTTTGTGTACCAGGTGCTGGATGTTGTTAAACTTTATATCTTATGAAAAAAAAAATATTAGTATTGTGTACAGGCAACTCCTGCCGTAGTCAAATTGCACATGGTTATTTAAACTTTTTTGGTGGGGACTTAGTGGAAGTATTTAGTGCTGGCGTGGAAACGCATGGTGTAAATCCAAGGGCAATTAAGACAATGTTAGAAGACGGAATTGATATTTCTAATCACACATCAAATAATGTATTAGAGTATAATGCAATTGAATTTGATTATATTATTACGGTATGTGATAATGCGAAAGAAAGATGTCCCTATTTCCCAAATAAGGCACAAAAATTTCATCATAATTTTACAGATCCTGCTAAATGCATTGGTTCTGAACATGAGATTATGCTTGAATTTTCAAAGGTCAGAGATACAATAAAACTATATTGTAAGGAATTTATCCAATCGCATGTATGATTGCTGCTCTTTTTAAATATGCTTAGATGGGTTCATATTTAAGAATTTATATGAGCTAATTTTGATCTTAATAATTCTAAATGATGTGTTGTGTGGAAGGAAGTAAAGCTAGCAAGCTCTCTTAAGGTTACTTTACCTAAGATGGGGTGGGGTAATCTATATCGATCTAATGTATGATCGGAATGACGATTCATTTTATCAATGAAGGCTTCATTTAATATTTGATGCTTTTGAATTAAATGATTTTTTGATTCAAATAAGACTGGTTTTGGGATATAGATAGTAGGAGATTTTGCGCCGCCTTCTAAAGCATTTTTGTATAATGTTTGAAGTAGCTCAAAGGACCTTGCTTCATTTTTATTGACACCATACATTAGTTGTAATAAAGGTTTAGGTAATGTAAATCCTATGTTGACTATTTTGAGTACTTTAATTAAATGGACTAAATCTTGTCCTGCAGACCATTTATTACTATAATTGGTTTCAAATGCTGCTTGATCTAAGCCGGAGATCAACTCGTTAAATTGATTTACGCCATCATTTAATAATGCTATAATAGTTGATTTATTGCTCATAGTTTTTCAATTTGTTTATAAAAATAATGATTTTATGGAACTAAATAATGCTGTACCTTAGTCATTCATAGTTGGCACTTTACTATAAGACAGTAAAAATTAATCTTTAAAATGAATACCTGTTAAAGGCGGCTGCTAATACTATAAAAAAATTTTAAATTTATAAATATGAAAGCATATCAAACGCTTCGCTTTAGTGCTTCAAAAATTGTCACTAAGTTTTTCATCCTTATCTGTGTTTTTACAGCCAATCATGTTGCTGCACAAACAGTCATCGAAAAAATAGTACAGGAAGAAACTAATAATTCCCAATTGCAAACATTGGCACACGAATTATTAGATGGCATAGGGCCAAGACTTGTGGGTACACCTCAAATGAAAAAGGCCAACGATTGGGCAGTGGATAAATACGCTAGCTGGGGCATTAGTGCGCGCAACGAACAATGGGGCGAGTGGAAAGGCTGGGAGCGAGGCATCACGCATATTGATATGCTTTCACCAAGAGTAAAAAGCTTAGAGGGAACTCAATTGTCATGGAGTCCGTCTACAAAAGGAAAAGCTGTTAAAGCAGAAATCGTTATTATTCCTGATTTAGCAGATTCATTGGCATTTGTCAATTGGTTACCAACTGTAAAAGGGAAGTTTGTCATGATTTCTATGAATCAACCAACTGGAAGACCGGACGATAACTGGCAACAATTTGCTACCAAGGAATCTTTTGATAAATTAAAAAAAGAACGTACTGAACTAACGGATGCATGGCGTAAACGCTTAAGTAAAACAGGACATTCGTCAAGAATGCTGCCTATCGTTTTAGAAAAAGCGGGTGCTTTAGGTATCTTAACCAATAACTGGTCCAACGGTTTTGGCGTAGATAAAATATTCAATGCATACACGACAAAAATTCCAACAGTGGATATTGCTTTGGAAGATTATGGTACTTTATATCGCTTAGTTGAGTCTGGAGACAATCCTATCATTAGCATTCAAACAGATTCTAAAGATCTAGGGACTGTTCCAAACTTTAATACCATTGCAGAAATTAAAGGCACCGAAAAACCAGATGAATATGTGATGCTTTCTGCGCATTTTGATTCTTGGGATGCAGGACAAGGTGCAACGGACAATGGCACTGGTACTCTGACAATGATGGAAGCAATGCGTATTTTAAAATTAGTCTATCCAAACCCTAAGCGTACTATTTTAGTTGGACACTGGGGTAGTGAGGAGCAAGGCTTAAATGGCTCAAGGGCTTTTGTGGAAGACCATCCAGAAGTAGTTAGTAAATTACAAGCATTGTTCAATCAGGACAATGGTACGGGTAGAATTGTTAATATTTCTGGGCAAGGTTTTAAATATGCGGGTGAATTTATTTCAAGATGGTTAGCTGCAGTGCCTAGCAATATGAAAGATTCTATAAAGACAACTTTTCCTGGTACACCGGGTGGAGGAGGAAGTGATTATGCTTCTTTTGTATCAGTGGGTGCTCCTGGATTTTCATTAGGTGCATTAAATTGGTCTTACTTTAATTATACTTGGCATACGAACAGAGATACGTACGATAAAATTATTTTCGATGATTTAAAAAACAATGCCATGCTAACGGCAATCTTGGTATACATGGCTTGTGAAGACAATGCTACTTTTCCAAGAGACAAAGTAGATTTAGGTACCAATAAGCTAACTGGACAGCCTATTCTATGGCCAGCACAAGTCAAAGCAATGCGTAAAGGACCTATTGCGCCAACGAATTAACAATTATGATTCAATAGTCAACACTATATAAAAAAGGACCTACGATTGAACGTGGGTCCTTTTTATATGCAATAAGTATTTTTGTTATTGTACAAACACTTTCTTTAGATAAAATCCTTTAGGATCAATGATAGGAGGGTGTTGGCTCGTAATTTTTAAACCTTCTTTGGTGAGCGTTTTCTTTTCTATTGTATGATTTACCATTATATCAAGAGGCAGATCCATCACATAGTTCACTGGCGTAATTTGATATTGCTGGTATCCTATTTCTTTTATATTAAAATCAAATGTAGCGGTTGTTCTCAAATAGAAATCAAAAAATGGTTTTAAAGAATAACCTGCTGCTCCACTAAATAATTCTTCTACATCTTTTGATGTAACAAAATTATCATAAGTGTATTGTGGGTCTGTTGATAGCTTCTTAATAGTTGGGAAGAATATATCATCACCAATCAGATACCTTAAACTGTGCATAAAGAAGGCTCCTTTTGTGTATATATCATTGCCGGCATAGGTTTCGTCTTCAGA
>RFSD01000014.1 GCA_009924165.1 Chitinophagia bacterium
GCAGTGCGTACATCTAAAATTTGTGCACCTGGTTGCTTAACTGCAGCACTAAATGCTGTGGTACTGATAGTTAATTCTATAGATGATTTATTTGGATTGTTTTGTGCGCAACTCATTATTGTAGTTGTTAAAAATAACAAACTAACAAGGTATTTTAATATCATAAAATTGATTGAAATTATTAATAGGTCACAGACACTTGAAAGGTCTTATTGGTCACGCCTAAAATGGCAGCAGCAGCATCATTTAATCGATACTGAATAGCACTACCAACTTCAGGTAATGCATTAATTACTTTAGCACAAATACTTTTTAAATCAGAAGTGGTAATTCTAACAATCGTACCCACCGGTAATTCATTGGTTAAAATATAAAATTTATTATCCTTCCAACCACTCATGCTTTTAAATACTGCAGCTGTTCCATTTAAGGTTTGAAAAGTAGCTGCTTTTTTTTGATTCGAGAAAAAGCTTGCAAAATAACCTTCATTTACAGTTGTACTTTCTTGTACTAACTTTGTTTTCTGAACACTATCTTTTATTCTTGATTGTTCTTTATTTTGAGCAATCATTTGCCATTGAGCGGTTCTAACCACAGGTGCTACTTTGGCCACCGATTTCTTTGATTTGGAACTTTTCTTTTTGGATTTTGAGTACTTGCTAGATTTCTTTTTAGTTCCTTTTTTAGACTTAGAAGTTTTGCTAGTTGGCTTGATTTGGGTGGCTTTTTTAGCCACAGCTTTACCCTTTGCTCCAATGGCATCCGTTTGGCTAAATAGTCCAAAAGCTAGAATCAGGTATAATAGGAACTTTTTCAAGGAGGACAAATTTACATAATCTAAATGCAAAAAAAGATATAAAATTATTTATTACACTAATATGTAATTTATAATAATCAGTAATTCAATATTCTCCAAGTATTTGGGTAATAATTATTTAATCGATTGGGTAGTAATTTAACCCATCCTAAACGGCAATTCATATAACTGATACAATGCCAACCCTTGGAAGCGTTTAACTGAAAATCGGCTCTTCGGAGAAATTGTAGGGCATTGGTTAGATCCACTTCGATTGTTTCATAAGGCATTTTAGTCCATTGACTCATAGACAAGTCATGGGCAGGCACCAGGTCTGTCCCTTTTAGCACACCTATACGCATTCCTATTTTCTTCACATATAAATGCGCCCTAATGGTTTGCAAATCGGAATAACAATGCATTGGCAAAGCAATCAGCTCTTCCAAATGTTGAATAGCTATAAATTGCTCCGGCAAAGTGTAGATGGCAGCTAAAATAGCTCCTTCTTTTTTGGGTAATAAAGTGAATTGGAAAGGCGTTGAAAACTGACTGGTATATTCCGCTTTTTGTTTTTGAAAAACAGCAATAAAAAATCCCTCCCCTTTTATTTTATCTGGGTAAAATCTAAAACCTTGTGCTTGATGTGTAGGACTGTAAGTAGTTACTATTGGAGATGAGTCAGGCAATTGAATATTAACAGATGTCATCCCATCCAATGAAGCAATATAATCCATGATCTTTTCATCCTCTTCGAATGAATAAGAGCAAGTAGAATAAATATAATATCCACCTTCTTGCAATGCAATTATGCTTTCTTCTATAATGCGGGTTTGTCTTTGACTGCAATGCAATACACTTTCTTCACTCCATTCTTGAATGGCTTGTGGGTCTTTTCTGAACATACCACTTCCACTACAAGGGGCATCTGCAATAATAAAATCAAAAAAATTAGGTACTGCTTTAAAATGACTGGGATCATTTTGTGTAACCACAATATGATCGCTTCCCCAGCGAATACAATTTTCTTCTAAAATGGCATTTCTTGTTTTAATGGTTTCATTGGCTACGACCAATCCATTTTTAAAGTAGTTGGCTAATAAAGTTGTTTTACCCCCAGGTGCCGCACAAAGGTCTAAGACTTTATAATATTTTTCAGTATCTGCAAGTTGGCTAAGTATGGTATGCAAAAACATACTACTTGCTTCTTGCACATAATAAGCACCCGCATGCCATAAGGGATCCACTACAAAACTTGGTCTACCAGTTAAATAAAAACCTTCCGTGCACCAATCCACAGGCGTCTTTGCATGCATAAACAGATGTGCAGCATGGTCGAATGGTTTAAATTGGTTCATTCTAACCGAAGTAAAATCTGCAGGTACCTGATGGATCTCCACAAATGCTGCTTTATCAAATCCAGGAAGACCTGCTAAGGATGCTATGAATTTTTCTGGTAACAATGAATAGAATTAATAACGAATGATAAAATGTTCTTGCTCTTTTTGTGCTTTTCTGCAAAACAAGATCCCAATAGTAAACAAATCTATAGACAATCTAATATTCGAATGTTTTTTTAATGCATTCCAAGCGGTTTCCATATCCGCATCGGCATGTATTTGATGCAAGATCACCCAAGCATTTGAATGCATCTTGTCTATTAAGCTATTTGCAGATTGAAGCATTTCGTTTGCATCCTGCCCTGGACCTATAAAAGCGAAATCTATTGATTCAATAGGTTCAATTGTACTATTTATATGCATATCCCTTTCGGTTTCAAATTGATGCTTCTCCCCTATTACCGAAACCTTTAATGGATTCAACCATTGCAATAATCGCGCAATCACAATTTTAATTTTTGGGGTAAGCGCTCTTGAACCTGCGGCTTCAATTGTATCAAGTATTTTTTTTACAGCAGGCGCTTTTTTTTCAATTTCCGTCAATGCAGTTTTTGCATTCAAAATGTCTTTAATGATTTGGAATACAAATGGTGAATGAATCCCATGCCCTTTTGAATTTGAAGCTACCCAATGATATTGAAGGTATTTGAGAAAGCGTATTGGAGTAGAATAACGCATTGGATTTATTTCCTTTTCCAGCATTCAAAATCAAATGCATAAGCATGTTTTTCATCTGCTGCATTAGGAAAACTATATTCCAAAGCCCATTGTGCATCTATCACTGGAAACAAAGTGTCTCCTTCTATCTGTGTATGCACCCTGGTCATATAAATGGTATCTGCAATTGACATTGCCTCTTGATAAATTTGACCGCCTCCAATAATAAATACTTCTGCATAATTTTCACGTTCGGCTAGTGCAATGGCTTCAGCAATTGATCCTACGACCTCTGTTTGATCATAGCTAAGTCCAACTTGTTTGCTTAAAATAATATTTAATCTTCCGGGTAAAACACGACGTCCTAGTGATTCAAAAGTTTTTCTGCCCATGATCACAGGCATCGCCCAAGTCGTGTCTTTAAAGAATTTCATATCCTTAGGTAGATGCCATAGTAATTGATTGTCTTTGCCAATCATATGGTTATCGGATGCTGCAACAACTAAGGATACTTTCATAATGTTTTAATTAAACTGCCACTGGGGCTTTAATTGCAGGATGACATTCGTAATTTTCTAAAGTAAAATCTTCATACTTGAAAGCAAAAATATCTTTTACCGCTGGATTGATCTTCATCGTTGGAAGCGGAAAAGGTTTTCTACTTAATTGCAAATTCGCTTGGTCCACATGATTATTGTATAAATGTACATCACCAAAACTGTGAATAAAATCACCATATTGTAAATCACAAACCTGTGCAATCATCATTGTTAATAATGCATAAGATGCGATGTTAAAAGGCACGCCCAAAAATACATCTGCACTTCTTTGATAAAGTTGACAACTTAATTTACCATCTGCCACATAAAACTGAAACATATTATGACAAGGCATTAATGCCATCTTGGATAAATCTCCCACATTCCAAGCACTCACTATTAATCTTCTGCTATCTGGTGTTTTTTTAATTTGCTCAATTAAATCTGAGATTTGATCAATGACCACACCATTGGGCGCTTCCCAACTTCTCCATTGCTTACCATAGACTGGTCCTAGATCTCCATTTTCATCTGCCCATTCATCCCATATACGAACACCATGGTCTTTTAAATATTGAATATTCGTATCCCCTTTTAAAAACCAAAGCAATTCATGAATGATACTTTTTAAGTGTAATTTTTTTGTAGTCACCAATGGAAAACCTTCGGCTAAATTAAAACGCATTTGATAGCCAAAACAGCTTTTAGTACCCGTGCCGGTACGATCTGTTTTTTCGGTCCCATGATCAATAATATGTTGGACTAATTGTAAATATTGTTGCATGCTGCAATTTACAACTTGGGGCTTAAAATAGTAGATTATTTTGCTTTTCTTCTTGCAATTTCCTGTCTAATCAATAGCAATTCTCTATTGGTCTGGCCATTCACGCTTGAATTTTCCTGTGCCCTACGCATTAAATATGGAATCACATCTTGTATGGGACCAAATGGTAAATATTTGCTTACTTTATAGCCTTCCGAAGCCATGTTAAAAGTTATATGATCGCTCATGCCATAGAGCTGAGAAAAATGAATGCGGGCGTGGTTATTTGGTAAGCCTTTATTCTGCATCATTTGAACACATTTCAAATTACTCGCCTCATTATGAGATGCCAGGATTAAAGCAATCTGGTCTAGATGTTCTAAACAAAATTCAACCCCTGCATCAAAATCAGCATCAGTTGCCGTCTTATCTACTTGTATTGGTGATGGATAACCCATTGCTTCGGCTCTTGCTCTTTCTTTTTCCATATAAGCACCGCGCACCAATTTAGCACCCAAAATAAAATTACCTTCGGCTGCAATTTTATGAGAAATCTTTAAAAAGCTTAAACGATCAGATCTGTATAACTGATAGGTGTTGTAAACGATCACTTTTTCTTTATTGTATACGCCCATTAATTCAATCGCTAAACGATCAATTGGATCTTGAATCCAAGTTTCTTCGGCATCAATTAAAATACCTATACCGTGTGTTTCCGCCACATCGCAAATTGCATACATCCTTTCTTTGAGGCGAATCCAAGCAGCATCATCTGATTCACTATCATGTATGCCGCTTCTCAATCTAGGTGCTTCATTCAAACGCTCCAACAAATGCATGCTCGATAAACCGGTTAATTTCACACTAATAAAAGGCACATTATCTTGTGTTGCAGCAAATTCAACTGCTTTAATAAATTGTTCTGTCACTTCATCAAAACTTGCATCCCCTTCTTTTGCTTCTACACCATAATCCAAGATCACTTGAACACCATATGAACCCAACATTTTAGTCACTCTAGCAGACTCATCTAAAGTTTCTCCTCCAACAAATTGATTAAAAATAGTGTTGCGAATAATTCCATTAATAGGCAAGCCAGACTTCATTAACATTGGTGTAAATCGGGTGCCTAGGGAAACAATCCAAGGATTTTGTATGACTGTGAAAAGCCATTTTGCTTTATTTAAATCTGTGTTCGACTTGTACGCAAAAGCGTTTTGTGTATTATTTAAAGATAGGTTCATGCTAACGTTCATTCGTATTGCAAATATCGGGACTATTTGCTTCTTGACAAAGTTTAAATCGCTTGATGATTGAAGGGCTGTAACACCATTTCACTTACCACACCAGAGCTCGGTTGTTGACATAAAAACCAGATGGCCCTCGCGGCTTCTTCTGCCACCACCATCTTATCTCTTTGTACTCTTAAATCAATGGTATCCCAGAATGGAGAATCCACTCCGCCTAAATACAATTGTGTAATTCTAATTTCTGTGCGTTTAAGTTCTTCTCTCAAAGAATGCATCATGCCGACCAATGCATATTTACTTGCGCAATAAGCTGCTGCACCAGCCATTGGTACTTTACCTAAAATACCTGGGATATTAATGATCAAGCCTTTTTTAAGCTCCATCATTTTAGGTAAAATGGCTTGAATGGTTTCAAAACTACTTAAAGTATTAACCTGGAATGAAGTTTGCATTTCTGAAGTCGTTAATTTATCAAACGACTTGATGATCCCGATGCCTGCTGCATTGATAAAAATATCAAATGCAAAGTCTAATGTTCTTAAATGATTGGTGAACACTTGTACTGCATTCGTATCTGCTAAATCCACTTGAAAAAATCGATCTGCACCTAGGCTTAAATCAGTTGCCAACTGATTGAGTTTATTAGCGTCTCTGCCTGCCAACCACAATTGTGCCCCACTCCCATGTAATAAACTTGCTAGTTGTGCACCTATGCCGCCTGTTGCACCCAATAACAATACTTTCTTTTGCTTTAACCCTTCCATATCGATTGATTTTTATCATAACAATCAGTTGAAGGAAATTGTTCAAAATAAGTATATTTATGCCCATTATGAAAATCATAGAAACGACCATTTACCAGTTTAAAATTCCCATGATTCCTTTTTCCATTGCAACAGGGACTATGGAATTTGCACAAAATGTTTTAATTCAAATCAAAACAGACCAAGGCATTACTGGCATAGGAGAATGTTCGGCCTTCCCAATGATTGTGGGCGAAACACAATTAAGCTGCTATAACAATGCCAAAGATTTTGCACAGTTTTGGAAAGGGAAAGACCCATTGGATATTCCAGCTCGATTAAAAGAACTAGACCTTATCATTGCTGGTAATAATACTGCAAAAAGTACTTTTGATTTAGCACTGTATGATATCGCAGCTAAAACAGCCAATCAACCACTTTATCAATTTTTAGGAGGGCAGCAAAAACCAATTGAATCAGACTTGACCATTGGTATTGGAAAGCCAGAGGAAATGGCAGCACAGGCGATTGAATTTGTAGAAAAAGGTGTGCGTATAATTAAAGTGAAATTAGGAAAAGCACCAAAGGAAGATGTAGAGCGCATAAGACAGATTAGAGCAGCCATTGGATCATCTATTCAAATAAGAATTGATGCCAACCAAGGATGGTCAAAGGAGGATGCATTGGAAGTGCTTACACAATTAGCACCCTATCAAATTGAATTCTGCGAACAGCCGATGCATAAATATTATGATGATTACCTGCCTGCACTTTGTGCCAATTCACCAGTAAAAATCATGGCCGACGAATCGGTGTTTACCCATCATGATGCTCGAAAATTAATTGCAAACAAAGCCTGTCATTCTATCAATATTAAATTCTCTAAAAGTGGAGGTATCCATGAAGCAATTAAAATTCATGATATAGCAAAAGCAAATAATGTCCCATGTATGATGGGTGGTATGCTGGAAAGCAGGGTGGCATTAAGTGCCAAATTGCATTTTGCGATGGCCATGGATAATGTGCATTTTTATGATATGGATACTTGTTTAATTGGACATACAATAGATCCTGTGATCGGAGGGGTTCAATTCAATGGCATGCACTTAAGTATTGGCGAATCTCCAGGCATTGGAGCCGAAGTAGACCCGGCCTATTTACGCAATTTGGAATCTTGCACAATCTAGCATACTTGTACATAGGATAGTTGTACCTTCGTATTCAATTGTAAACTAATTGATTTTATGGAAGCAAAAACAGCATCTGCAACTTACACTACAATGAACGAATTGGTATTACCCAATGATACCAACACCCATGGCGATTTAATGGGAGGTAAGCTCATGTACTGGATGGACATTGCTGCTTACCTATCTGCAGCAAAACATTGTAATTCCTCGGCTATGACAGCATCGGTAGACAATATTAGTTTTAAGACCCCCATCAAATTAGGTAATGTCATTTGCATAGAAGCAAAAGTGACAAGAGCGTTTACCACATCAATGGAAATTCATTTGAAAGTTTGGAATCAAAATATCATTGCACAAACAAGGGTTTTAAGCAATGAAGCCTATTTTACTTTTGTTGCATTAGACGATAAAAAGCAACCAATGAAAGTGCCGGCCATTATTGCAGAAACCGAAGAGGAAAAAAAATATTATGCAAGTGCATTAAGAAGAAGACAATTACGTTTGATTCTTGCTGGAAAGATGAAGCCCGATGATGCTACTGAATTAAAGGCATTGTTTATAAAAGAAGAGGGCGATTAAGCCTATTGGCCTTTCTACGCTTTATTTTCAACCAATTTCATCGCGTGGTGTTTTCCTTTGAGCATGTAGTCCTTACTTTGCTCAATGGCATCCATGACTTGGTCTAAAATTTGTTCCACAGAAGCTGTATAATCAATCACTAAAGGCGCTTTGAATCTTATAGTCAGCGGGGTACCAACTTTTTTATAGGTGAGTCCTTTTTTTGTAAACGCACGCCAAAATCCATTGATCACCACTGGAATCACAACGGGATGATTGTTCTTAATAATATGCGCAGTTCCTTTTCTGCCGGGTGCAAAAGGTTTTGTAGTGCCTTGTGGAAAAGTAATCACCCAACTTTTTGCCAATGCTTTGTCAATTTTTTGTGTATCTACCACATCTCTTTGTCTTTCTACATCCTTTCCCTCTGCTCTCCAGGTTCTCTTCACTGTAAGTGCTCCGCCTAATTTAAATAATTTTGTTAGCCAGTTATCATTCATTGTTTCTTCGGCAGCTATAAAATAAACGTTGGTAAATGGATTCAGCAAATAATAAGGAATACCTAAACGATTGAATTTTCTCCATTTAACCGCACAAAAAATATGCACAAAAGTGATAACGTCAGCAAAATATGTTTGGTGATTGCTCACAAAAAGGACATTCTGCTTCGGTAAATCTTCTAGATGTTCTGTACCCTCAATCTTCATTTGATTAAATAAAGCAAGCCCAGGATAGGTAAACAATCCTACGATTCCATAAATGATGGAACGAAAAATTCTTATTTGCTTTAAATAATCTAGTACACGCATGCTTTTGCTACAAATTTGATTCGCAATATACTACATATTATCATAATAGACTTGCCCTGTTTAATGAACTATTTGTATCTTTAAACAATGAAAAAAACTGCTGTTATATTTGATATAGATGGTTTATTAATCAACAGTGAGCCGCTTTGGAATAAAGCAGCTGCTGAAATCTTTAGACAATACGGTATCAGTTTGACAGAAGCGCAATATGCCATCACAACTGGACTTAGATCAAAAGAATTTGTAGCACATTGGTTACACGAGTATAAAATCCCATCAACCGAATACGAAAGAGCAGAGCAAAGAGTGATTGATCAAGCGATGTTGTATATCGACAAAGAAGCGACTTTAATGCCAGGCGTAGAACATATTTTTCAATTTTTTTTAGCAAAAGAATTCAAAATTGGGCTTGCCACATCTTCACCTCCTGCATTGATTGAGTGGGTAAAAGATAAGCTTGGCATTCGCAGTTTTATTCATGCAAGTTGTTCAGCACAAAATCTTCCTTACGCAAAGCCACATCCACAGGTATATTTGGATTGCGCAAATGCACTTCATATATCACCCCTTGCATGCATCTGTTTTGAAGATTCATTTTATGGTATGTTAGCAGCCAAAGCAGCAAGGATGACCTGCGTAGTGGTGCCTGCTGCTGATGCACTAAAACAAGAGCATTGGGCAGCAGCAGATCTAAAGTTGTCCTCTTTGCAAAATTTTGGGGCGCTCCATTTTGATATGTTAGCATAAATCAAGCTAAAAAAAACACATTGCTTCCCTAAATACAAGTTAAATTGCATCCGTAATGGAATTAGCAAAAAAAATCATTGGTAAAGAATTAGAACTTTTTGAAATGCATTTCAAAGAGGCGGTTAAAAGTAGGGTTTCCTTACTTGACCGTATCATGCAATATATTGTCAAAAGAAAGGGAAAGCAAATGAGACCCATGTTTGTTTTACTTTCTGCCAAATTGAACGGTGAGATCAATGATGCTAGCTATCGTGCAGCATCTTTAGTGGAATTATTGCATACAGCAACACTTGTGCACGACGACGTAGTTGACGATGCATTAGAAAGAAGGGGCTTTTTTTCAATCAATGCTTTATGGAAAAATAAAATTGCTGTTTTAGTAGGTGATTATTTATTGTCTAAAGGATTATTGCTTTCATTAGAAAATAAAGACTTTGAAATTTTAACCATCCTATCTGATGCTGTAAAAAAGATGAGTGAAGGAGAGTTGTTGCAAATAGAGAAAACTAGAAATTTAAATTTCGACGAATCTGTTTACTACGAGATCATTTATGGTAAAACTGCTAGTCTCCTTTCTTCAAGCTGTGCAGCAGGTGCTTCATCTGTCACAAAAGATCCTGAACAGATTCAGAAGATGAAGGATTTTGGGGAATATGTAGGGATGGCTTTTCAAATTAAAGACGATTTGTTTGACTATGGCGATGAATTAATTGGTAAGCCAACAGGCAATGATATCAAAGAGAAAAAACTTACCCTACCTTTAATTCACATTTTACAAAAATGTAGCCCATCCTTAAAAAAAGAGATCGTCTATATTGTTAAAAATAATAACAATGACAAGCGTAAAGTTAAATTTGTCATTGACCATGTAAAAGAATTAGGTGGTATTGAATATGCACATGCAAAAATGATTGAATATAGAGACAAAGCATTGATTGTTTTACATAGTTTCCCTCCTTCCAACACTAGAGACGCATTAGAAGAATTGGTGCGCTATACAACTGATAGAAAGTATTAATGGAAAAACGATGGAATATATTAGTTGCTGATTCAGCTAAAGTGGCTGCACTTCAGACAGCACTTAAAATACATCCTATTTTATGCGAACTATTGGTACAAAGAGGCATTGAAGACTTTGATAAAGCAAAGCAGTTTTTCAGGCCTTCATTAAACGACTTGCATGACCCATGGTTAATGAAAGACATGGATAAAGCGGTTACTAGAATTACCAAAGCAATTGATCAAAATGAATCTATCATGGTCTTTGGCGATTATGATGTAGATGGCACTACTTCTGTTGCTACATTGTACCAGTTTTTAAAAAATATTCATCCAGCCATTGACTTTTATATCCCACATCGTTATAGAGAAGGATATGGCGTATCAAAAACAGGGATCGATCACGCAAAAGCGACTGGAATTAGTTTAATCATTTCGGTGGATTGTGGCATTAAGTCAAATGAACTAATCACTTATGCAAAAGAATTGGGGATCGACTTTATAATTTGTGATCACCATCTACCCGATCCAGTTTTACCACCAGCTATTGCAATTTTAAATGCCAAGCAAATTGATTGCGGCTATCCGTATAAAGAATTATGTGGATGCGGCGTAGTTTTTAAATTGATTACCGCACTTGCTCAAGCCTATAATTTACCAGACGAAAGTTTTTTACAATACATAGACCTTGTGGCTACTGCAATTGCTGCAGATATTGTACCACTGACAGATGAAAATAGAACGATGGCTTTTTTTGGTTTAGAGAAAGTGAATAACAATCCAAGTCATGGCATATTAGCATTGTTAGAATTAGCCAAGCAAAATAGGCCAATCAGAATCAGCAATTTAGTTTTTGCAGTTGCGCCAAGAATCAATGCAGCAGGCAGGATGGATGATGCAAAAAAAGCGGTGCAACTTTTTATTGAAACAGCATACCAAGGCGCATTAGATGTGGCATCCCTTTTACAACAAGACAATTTAGACAGAAGAGAAGCAGATAGTAGTATTTCAGAAGAAGCCTTTGCAGAAATTGAAAACGATCCTGCGCATTTAAATAAAAAATCGACCGTGGTGTTTCAACCCCATTGGCACAAAGGGGTGGTGGGTATTGTAGCAAGTAGGTTAATTGAAAGACATTATAAACCAACCATTGTACTCACACAAAATGGCGATATCGTATCGGGAAGTGCAAGAAGTGTTCAAGGATTTAATTTATACGAAGCCTTACATGCATGTAGAGAACACCTATTAGGCTATGGTGGGCATTTTGCTGCAGCAGGGATGACATTGAGTATTGATAAGTTAGAAGCTTTTAAAGAAGCCTTTGAAAAAGCAGTAAATGAGAGAATTACACCAGCGCAAATGGTGCCAGAAATTTTAATCAATGCAGTATTACCATTGGATCAAATAAGTATGCAGTTTTTCCAGATCATCGCGCAAATGGAACCATTTGGACCAGACAATATGCGCCCTATTTTTCTAGCAAAAAATGTACGTGATACTGGTTATTCAAAATTGGTAAAAGAAGCACATATCAGTTTCAACCTTACTCAAGGCAATAATAGTGTTAGAGGGATTGGCTACAATATGCCTGATAAAATTGATATTGTAAAATCAGGTAAGCCATTTGATATTGTCTTTCAGTTGCAATTAAACGAGTGGCAGGGAACACAGTCTATCCAAATGCAAGTGATAGACCTAAAAGAAACGAGCCCAAATTAATTCGGGCTCGTTGATCAATTCTTTTTTGAAATTTTATCCTGTCATCAATACAAGATAAAAATATTACAACAACTAGCTTTGACTGGTCAACTCTACAGAACGATTGATAAAGCTTGTTAATTCTGCCCCTTTTAATAATCCTTGAGACAACAAAGCTAAGTCGGCCAAATTCCTTGCCTGCTTTTGTTGCTTATCTGTATTCGTTTCCTTTAATAGTGTTTGATAAATTGGATGATTCCCATTGATTGTCAAATGCACTTCGTCTGGCATTTGTGCATAAAATGCATTCATTCCGCCACCGCTCATGCCAGCCATGTCTTTCATACGACGCATGAACTCAGGTCTTGTAGCAATCACTGGAGGAACGTCCTGGCTAAGCCCTTTCACTTCAACCGTAATAGTTGTTTCAGGAATTTGGAATTCAAATAATTTTTTAGCTTGCTCTACTTCTTCCTTCGTTAAAACTGAATCTACATTTTCTTGCTTATCAATTAAATTATCTACCACATCGGCATCTACTCTCACAAATTGAACGCCTTCCCATTTCATCTCCACATTATTGATAAAGGCAGCGTCAACCATTGTCTCCAATTTGATTACCTTATACCCTTTACCTACAGCAGCTTGAATGAACGCGTCTTGTTGCACTGGATTGGTGGTGTACAATAAGACTTGTTTACCTTCTTTATTTTTTTGAGTAGCTTCTGTCGTTGTTTTGTATTCTTCTAAAGTATAAAACTTACCCGCTTCAGCAGCGTCTTCTAAAATCAAAAACTTATTGCCTTTTTCTAGGAATTTATCATCCGTGATCATACCATACTTTACAAACAATCCTAAGCTCTCCCACTTTTCTTCAAAGGCTTTTCTGTCATTGTTGAAAATCTCTTCTAATTTATCTGCCACTTTTTTAGTGATGTGCGCATTGATCTTTTTTACATTTGGATCGCCTTGTAAATAACTTCTACTTACATTCAAAGGAATATCTGGACTATCAATCACACCATGTAATAACATTAAAAACTCTGGTACAATGTCTTTTACTTCATCCGTTACAAACACTTGATTGCAATACAATTGGATTTTGTCCTTTTGAATCTCATAGCTTTGTTTGATTTTAGGGAAATATAAAATACCCGTTAAGTTAAATGGATAATCTACATTTAAATGGATCCAGAATAAAGGTGTTTCACTAAATGGATATAATTCTTTGTAGAATTTTTCATAATCCTCTTTGGTTAAATCGGCTGGTTTTCTAACCCAGATTGGATTGGTATTATTGATTGGCTTTTCAACTTCTATTGCAGTATCATCAGATCCGTCAGTTGTTTTAGTTTCAGCAGGCGCTTCATTGGCGTCCTTGAAATAAATTGCAACAGGCAAGAATTTACAGAATCTTTCCAAAATAGATTTTACCCTGGATGGCTCTAAAAATTCTTTACTTTCTTCATTGATATGCATCACAATTTTGGTACCTCTATTGCTATAATCTACTTCATATAATTCATAACTAGGGCTACCATCACAACTCCAGAAAACACCCGGTGCATCTGTATGACTCTTCGTGTAAATATCAACTTTATCACTCACCATAAATGAGCTATAAAATCCTAAACCAAAATGACCAATAATACTTGCGTCTTGGTATTTGGTTACAAATTCCTCTGCACCACTAAAAGCTACTTGGTTGATATACTTATCCACTTCTTCGGCCGACATGCCAATACCATTGTCAATGATAGAAATTGTTTTTTCTTTTGCATCTACTATGACATCCACTCTTAAATCCCCCAATTCCCCTTTCACTTCGCCTTTTGAACTTAGAGTTTTTAATTTTTGAGCTGCATCCACTGCATTACTCACTAATTCACGAACAAAGATTTCGTGGTCACTATAAAGGAACTTCTTAATGATTGGAAAGATGTTCTCTGTCTGAACTCTTATTTGACCTTTTTGCATAATTATATCGTTTGGTTCTGCTAATGCAAAATAAGGACCAAAGCCAAGCTTCTGCCAAGCTGACAAGCAACTGGAATAAAATGGGTCAAAAACCGTTAATTTTTCAGCCATGCTGCCCCAGAACAACGTGGATTGGTAAACAAAATGTCATCTGGATTTATTTTTTTTATCTGCAAAAGTTTGAGACGTGTCAGTCGCTGAGAATTCAATATTGGAAATTTGAATCAAACGTCCTTGTAATGAATCATGCAAGTTTTTAAATTGAACTTGTAATGGAACAATCGGAAAATTGTCTTGTACTATTTGTATATGCTGTTTAAATAAAGGTAAAGGAATGCCCCCAGTAACCAAACTACCCGAACTACTATCTACTGCACCCACCAGTTGTACCATGCGACGATAATCAGATAAGAGTAAATCTTTTAAGCGTAAACGAATTAATGTACCAACAGGATAATCTTGAAAAAGATTTTGACCATCCAATAATAACATGATTCCTCCAGTGCTATCTTGTATAACAAGTGATTTATACCAATTGTCATACTCGTCATTCGCAACAACTACCGCCTGAAGCATCCATTCCTTTTGAATGGGCTCAACGGCCCCAGTGAGATGCAACCTTTTAAGTTGTTTAATACTTATTAGGCTATCGCTCCATTGTCCTTGCACTGGACTTGCATAGGCAGCTTTTTTGAAACAAGCCATGCAACAACATAATGCAAAAAGTAGCATTGTAAAAGCGGCTAAAAAAGAGAGGTTGTTTTTCATAATAAGAAATTATAAGTGAGGTGAAATAGTGGAGATATTGAATTGGAATGGAATAAATTGATTTAAACTGATGTGTATTTTATAAAATTGAAACAATTTGATTTATAGTAACGATAACTGAAGCCCAATGGTATAAGTCCTGCCTAAATCATAAATATATTTTGGAGGGAATTTTTGTAAACTAAAATTTTTATAATCATACCTCGACTGTTCAAAAATTAAACTAGGGATGGATGCATTGAAAAGATTACGAATAGAACTTGTTAATCTTAAATTTATTTTCCTATTATTAGTTTCAATTTGAAAAGTTTTTGAAATAAATAAATTCGACAACCATTGATTGGGCGCCCAAACAGGGGTATACAAAGCTTCCCATGCATCATTTGTTGGATGATTGTCTTTCACCCAGTCACTTCTTCTAAATAGATCATGGCTAATTGCACGCCTACTTGCATATAAAGTGGTATAGCTAATGCGCAATGAATAACTAGGTTGATAATTAATCGTAAACGCTTGCACGGATTGAGGATGAGATGTTGCGGGGAAATTTTTTAATAATAGCTTCCCAGATTGAACTTTGTATACATTATCAGACAATCGAATTTCATACAATGGCTCGTTGGCAATCGTATACCAGCCGAAACTATTGCCAATATTGAATTGTATAGGACTGGTCCAATTGGTTTCAAGATAAGTTTCAAACCCATGATGCAGAGTCTGCATTTGTCCAGCACTTGCTCTTACAAATGCATTAAAGTAATCATGATAGAATAATTTATATTGCCGTTCATTTTGATTAGACTGCGCAAAATAAACAACACTGGCCTTGATATTACTACCCATGAATTGTAGTTTCAGTTCGGTACCCAAATGAATTAAAGGCAAGAGGAATGGATTTTGTATTGCATGATTTGCAGGATCCATATACAAGTCTGAGGCATCTGGCGCTTCCCATTCCTGAGACAAACGAGCAGTTAAGTAACACCTTCCATTAAATTTATAACGGAGATAAGTTTGGTATTGATAGGAAGGAAAAAATGCGGTTTCCGATTGGCCTTTTGATAAATCAGGAAATAAGCCATTTTGATATATTCCTTTTCTTTGAAATTGATCAATGTTCATTTGCATCCCCAAGCCCCATTCCAAAAAAGGCGTTGCACCATTTAAACTAGTCCAGGCATAAATTTTTTGATTGTATAAACTATAATTTGCGCCCCAAGACTCCCCTTCTTTTATTTTTCGATCAGGATTTTGAAGGTCATTTTGAAAAGCGGTTGATAGCCCATCATCACCCACCCAACTATTGTAATTGAGGTAAAATTTTGCTCCTAAAAGGTTGGCCACTTGATTGCTATATCCAATTTGATCCGAATGGATGGCCAAACCAATAAGCCATTTGCTATTTGGACTTATTGTATGATTCGAAATAGCGGAAAAACGAAATAACTGTAATTGTTGAACTTGTTCATTGATGATATATTTAGCAGCACCATTTGAAGCAGCAAGATTTTTTGCTTTTAATTGATCAAATTGAATCTGAAAAAATTCAGGATGGATGTCATACCAATTCAATAGATTCTTTTTTAGTTGCTCGTCAATGGCGTAACTAGGTAGGTATTTATAATAGTCAGGCCTGGGATCAGCTGCCTTAGCCCAATCCAACTGTGTTGAACTTTGTGTTCCAAGAACGATTCCAAGATTGAATTGAATTAGGTTTTCCTTTTTTGTCCGAATATCATAATGCAGGCTCATTACTGGCGCATTGCTTTTTTTAGTATTGGCATAAAAAGGTTTTCCGTCCAACCATCCCCAACTTGGATTGTACATAGTATTTTTTGTAAGTGTATATAATTCTTGAACCGTGGGCGCTCGTTTTCCTTGCTGCACAGGGCTCCACCAAAAACTAAAACCTATTTGTTGTTTTGCAGCAATGGATTTTTCAACACTCAGTAAAATGCCTTGTCGATTTTTCAATCCATTTGCTAAATAACCTAGAGGCGTTTTTTGAAGCACTGCATCCACATTGATCCAATAACTTTTTTTGACAAGTCCAGAATGCCATTGTAACCTAATCTCTTGCATAGTTGATGCATTGGATAAACTAGAACTGACCGATTTTATTTTTGTAAATAAGGAAGCATTGGAAGAGGTTGTATTTATATCGATTGTTTTGAATCCTGCATATAAACCTGCATAGCTAAAGTTGGGATCCCATCCATTTAAATTTGTGCGCCAATCAATCCCATTCACTTGGTTTCCCTTATTATTGATCCATCCTCTTGGTACCCAATTGAATGCAAAGCCATGAAACCTGGCCATATCATGCAAACCTGCATTATTAGATTGCAATAAATTAGGTGTCCAATAGATAGAAGATTCTCCTAAAGCATCAAATTGTTTGGGCAATGCATCTGCATTTTCAATTTGTGCAAATAAAGGAGCAATGGATAGACTCAAGCAACAGGTATTAATAATACAGCAACGCAAGATTTGATTCATACAAGCAATTTGCGTTTATTATTCAATGAATTTCTTTCGGTAAATACGCAGTTAACCAACTATTTAAAAACTGATATTCAAGAAAAAATCATGGGTAAGCAATCAATTCAAATAATTTTATTTTTGTTAATAACTTTTAATTTTCAAAATCAACTCCATGCTACACAAGTGGTGGCATTTTACAATTGTGAAAATTTTTATGACACCACCAATCAAATGGTTGTGAATGACGAAGCCTTCTTGCCTAATAGTGCAAAGGGTTACAGCGCATCAAGGTATGCTCAAAAAACTGGGCAACTTAGTAAAGTACTTTTTGGACTTGGGCAATTAGGTACGAAAGAAGGGTTGGCATTATTGGGTGTAGCAGAAATTGAAAATCAATATGTGTTAGAAAAAGTCATTCAATCCAATGCACTTAGAAAATACCAATATAAATACATCCATTTTAATTCAAATGATCCCAGAGGCATTGATGTGGCACTTATCTACCAGCCACGTTTTTTTAGTCCTTATCAATACAAGACCTATTCTTTACAAGATGCCAATCATTTTCAAAACTATGCCACCAGAGATATTTTACTTGTGAAAGGTCAACTTCAAGCAAAGTGGGTTTATGTATTGGTGAACCACTGGCCAAGTAGAAGAGGCGGATCTAACCTGGCTAAAAAAAATAGAATTTGGGCAGCCACTACCTGCAAACGGATTATGGATAGCATCCAATTAGTTGATACAAATGCCTATTGGATAGTGATGGGTGATTTTAACGACAATCCCACTAATAAAAGTTTGCGGACTTTAGACCTGGATAACCCATTTTTATCCTTATTCAAGCAAGGACAAGGTAGTCTGGCATTTAGAGACAGTTGGAATCTCTTTGATCAGATTTTGTTGAGTCACAATTGGAAAAAGCCTAATTCTGGATTAACTTATTACAAATCAATTATTTATAAAACTACCGACATGATCGAAAACCAAGGAAGATATGCTGGTTATCCCAAAAGAACCTGGAACGGTGACCAGTTTAGGGGTGGGTATAGTGATCATTTTCCTGTGGCGCTAATTTTTAAGCCAAATTTGACTGGAAATCCACTGAAATAGCCTACCTTCGCCCTCCCAAATCTGTTTTGGCAGATTCGTTCTGAATAAGGATGTCCACTGGGAAAAACCAATTATTTAACCAAAAAATTCAAGTAATGAACAATTACGAATTAATGGTGATTTTTACTCCGGTATTATCTGAAGAAGATTTTAAATCTGCTCAGAAAAAATACCAAGACTTCATCAAAGAAAATGGTGGAGACACAGTAGCCTCAAATCCTTGGGGTTTAAAATCACTTGCTTATCCTATCGATAAGAAAACAACTGGTATCTACTGGATACTAGAATTCACAGCACCTTCTACAGTAAATGAAAAATTGAAAATTCAATTTTTACGTGACGAACAAATCATGCGTCACATGATTACTAAACTTGACAAGTACGCAGTCGAGTATAACCACATTAAGAGAAACGGCGGTTTCCCTGTTCATAAAGCAGTTGAGGCTTAATTAAATTTTTACCAACATGGCAAAGAATGAAATCAAATACCTAACCGCGATTAAGCAGGAAAAACCAAAGAAGAAATTCTGTCGTTTTAAAAAGTATGGTATCAAGTATGTAGATTACAAAGACATCGAATTCTTAAAAAAGTTCATTAACGAACAAGGTAAAATGTTACCACGTCGTTTAAGTGGAAACTCACTTAAATACCAACGTAAGGTGGCTGACGCTGTTAAAAAAGCACGTCAAATGTCCTTGTTACCTTATGTAACAGATTTATTGAAATAAAACAATTAGTCAACCATCCCTAATCTCGCGATGCAATCACATCAAGGCGAGTGACAGTCATAAATAATATTATCACTGGGCTCTTGGGAACTAAACAAACAATTATGCAAGTAATTTTAATTAAAGACGTAGATAATTTAGGTGGAAAAGATGAGTTAGTAAATGTTAAAAACGGATACGCTCGTAATTTCTTATTCCCAACTAAACATGCAATTGAAGCCATCCCTTCTAACTTAAAACAATTGGAAGAGCGTTTAAAAGTGAAGGCGAAGAAAGAAGCTGCAATGTTAGCTGAGATCAATAAAGTAATATCTGTCTTAACTGCCAGTCCTGTTAAATTAACAGCTAAGACTGGTGCTAACAGCAAAATATTTGGTAGTGTAACTTCAATTCAAGTAACTGCTGCGATCCGTGATCAAAAAGGTTACGAAATCGACAGAAGAAGAATCACTGTTCAAGACGAGATCAAAGAACTGGGAACTTATAAAGCAACTATAGATTTTGGTAACGGTCAAACGACTGAAATTGATATCGAAATTGGAGCTGAAGCTTAATTCAAATTCATAGGATTGACCCTATATCAGGGGCTAATCTACCTCAAAAAAGCCTTTCTGAAGTATCAGAAAGGCTTTTTTGTTAGTTTTTGAGTCCTTTAATAGTCATAATTAATTTAATTAACAATAGAAACCCCATTTGTGTATAAAATATACCTATCTTCGTATAGTCCGAAAGAGCGATATTGCTCAATCGGTATTTAGATCACTTAATTTTAAAGAACATGAACATTTATGTTGGAAATCTTAGCTGGAATATGACTAGCGAAGATCTTGAAGCACTTTTTACTCCATTCGGAGCGACTGCAAGTGCAAAAATTGTAACAGACAAATTTAACAACAACAGAAGCAAAGGCTTTGGTTTTGTTGAAATGACAAATGATGACGAAGCTCGCGCAGCTATCGCTCAACTTCATGACACGGAAGTGTTAGGTCGTAACATTGTCGTAAACGAGTCTACTCCACGTCCAGAAGGTGAAAGAAGTTTCACTAAGAAGCCTTACGGTGCTGGTGGTGGTGGAAATCGTGGTGGCGGTGGTGGTTTTAATCGCGGCGGAACTGGCGGCGGTTACAATCGTGATCGTGGCGGTAATGGCGGTGGTGAATATAACAGATATTAATCAACCTCGTTGCAATACAACCGGCGCTCAGTGAGCGCCGGTTTTTTTATGTTCATACTTGCATAAAAAACAAACAGATAGTATTAAATTGTAACTGTAAATTCATAAAATAAGATAGATGAAAAAGCTACATCATAAGCCTATTGTGGGTTGTATGCGTTGGGGTATATGGGGTGAAAACTTTACAACTAGTCAATACGAACAAAAAATCAACCAGTGTTTAGAAATTGGCTTAGATATTTTTGACCATGCTGATATCTATGGACATTATACCACCGAGGCAGAATTTGGTAATGCATTAAAAGGCAATACGAATTTAAGAAGTCAAATAAAAATCATTACAAAGTGTGGAATCAATATGTTGACGCCCAACAGACCGCAACATGCCATCAAGTCTTATGATACCAGTGCGGCACATATCACAAAATCAGTTGAACAATCTTTACAAAATTTTCACACAGACTATATTGACACATTATTAATTCATCGACCAGACATATTAATCGATGTAGAAGAAGTTGGAGCTACAATTACTGCGCTTAAAAAAGCTGGAAAAATAAAATCGTTCGGTGTCTCCAATTTTACAACAAGTCAAGTTGCATTATTACAAAAATATATTCCGGTTGAACACCATCAAGTAGAAATTTCAGTCACCAATTTAAATGCGTTTGAAAATGGTATATTAGATCAATGTCAACTTGAAAAAATTGAAGCCCAATCCTGGTCACCAATGGGCAATGGCATATTTACAGAAAATACAAATCAACATTCCCGCATCCTTGCGCAAGCAGATAGCTTATCAAAAGGGTATGAATGCAGTGTCAATCAAATATTACTCGCTTTTATATATGCACACCCTAGCCAAATAGTTCCAGTCATTGGTACCACTAAGTTCGAAAGGATCTCGGAAGCTAAAAAAGCGATGGAGATTGAACTTAAAAGAGAAGATTTTTATAAACTATGGACTGCATCTACAGGAAAAGAAGTCGCTTAGATTGAATAAGCATAAATAAATCTATTTAAAAGTCAAACCAGGTTTGACTTTTTTTAATGGGCAAAAAAAATCCCCATCAAATAAATGATGAGGATTCTTTAATAAATAAGGCGGCTACCTACTCTCCCAGGAAAACCCAAGTACCATCGGCCATGGGGGACTTAACTTCTCTGTTCGGAATG
>RFSD01000131.1 GCA_009924165.1 Chitinophagia bacterium
GCCTAAAATAGCGCCTTTAACGATATGAGAAGTGATTTGTTTTTCCATGATTGTGTTTATTTAAAAATAGGATTGTTGTTATTTATAATTTTTTAGAATGATTATTCATTATTAAGATGTAATTGCCCTTTTGAATAAGTGCCAATGACAGTTCCTTTTAAAGTTTTATCTAAGAAAGGATTGTTCACTGATTTGCTTTTAGATCCTGCTTTAGTTGGCGTAATGGATGTTGCACGATTGAATAAAGTAAGATCCATTTTTTGACCTTCTTGAATTGTATTTGAGCCAAGGTTGAAAATCTGTCTAGCATGATTGGATAACAAATTAGCAATGGCTTCGTCCTTTAATTTCGGGAATAAATGGTTGATAGTTGCATACGTAGTTTCTATACAAGCTATACCTGCTTTCGCATATTCAAACTCAATCGTTTTTCCATCCCAGTCCTGAGGTTGGTGGTGGGAACTGATACAATCTACCACACCGCGTTCCACTGCATCTTGTAAAGCTACTTGATCTGCTTTTGTTCTCAATGGAGGATACACTTTCAACAAGGTATCGTAGGTATTTAAATCAGTTTCGTTAAAATACAAGTGGTATGGAGTAACACTACATGTGAGTGCTAAACCTGTTTTCTTACCAGCTTCAATTAATGCAATTCCCTTTGCCGTACTTACACCGGTAATATGTAGTTTAGAATTGGTATATTTTAACAATTCAATGTCTCTTGCAATCATCAACTCTTCTGCAATCGCAGGAATGCCTGGTAGGCCAATTTGAGTTGATGTAATCCCTTCATTCATTAATCCAACGGCACCCATACTTTTATCGATTGGCATTTGAATGACCACACCATCAAAAGTTTTTACATATTGTAATGCTTTCAGAAAAAGTAAGTTAGATTGAACAGGGTATAATCCATCACTCGAAGCAACTGCTCCTGCTTGGTGCATATCTATCATCTCTGCTAAATCTTTTCCTTCAATTTTTTTGGACAATGCGCCTATTGGTAAAATTTCAATTGGAAGATGCTGCTGTTGTTGAACGATATAATTCACCTGAGTTTTATTATCAATCACAGGCTGTGTATTTGGAACTACAAAAACACTGGTGAAACCACCTGCTTGAGCAGCTGCGGCACCAGTCATTAATGTTTCTCGATGTTCATATCCTGGGTCACAAAAATGGGTAAATGGATCGACCCATCCCAAACTTACAATGGTACCTGGAAAATCTACTATTTGATCTGCTTTTCCATCATAATGATCTTGAATGGAAACTAATACTGCGTCTTGAAGAAGGATATCTTTTACTTTGCCGTTAAATGGCGAATGCTGATCAGCAATTTTGACTTGCCTGAGAAGAATTGTCATCGAGTCAATGAATTTGATGCAATATACTTTGTTTTTACTAATTGAAGGCTATTTAGGCCTTAAATAGCATGATTATGGTTGAAATAGCTATCCCCAATGTATGGGTTTATTGAGTTAACTTCGCCCTTATGACTTTTGACCAATTAAACATCAATTCTCCCTTAGCTAGGGCCTTAGAAGACTTAGGATATACCCATCCAACAACAATTCAACACCGTGTTTACCCTGTGGTAATGTCTGGAAGGGATGTTTGTGGTATTGCCCAAACTGGAACAGGTAAAACTTTTGCCTATTTGTTACCCTGTCTTAGACAATGGAAATTTGATAAAAATAAAGATCCTCAAATACTAATTATTGTACCTACTAGGGAATTGGTGGTACAGGTGGTTGAGGCTGTTAAAAAATTAACACCTTATATGAGTGTGATTACAGTAGGTGTATTTGGAGGTGTGAATATCAATACACAACAAATAGAAGTAGAAAAAGGGGTGGATGTTTTAGTGGCTACACCAGGTAGATTATTTGACTTAATTATGAATGGGGCGCTTAAAACAAAATATATTAAAAAGGTGGTAATAGATGAAATGGACGAGATGTTGAATCTTGGTTTTAGAAAACAGATTACCAATATTTTAGAACTTATCCCTGCAAAAAGACAGAATTTATTATTTTCTGCCACCATCACAGAGGATGTTGAAAAATTAATAAACGATTATTTTAACGAACCAGTTAGGGTAGAAGCGGCACCTACAGGAACACCTTTAGAAAATATCATTCAAATTGGATATGACCTTCCAAATTTCAATACTAAAGTGAATTTATTAGAACATTTATTAATTGCTGACAAGAGCATGACTAAAGTATTGATTTTTGCAGCTACAAAAAGTTTAGCAGATCAATTATACGATCAATTGATTGAAAAATTTCCAGGTATTGTTGGCGTTATTCACTCTAATAAAGAACAAAATTATCGTTTCAATACAGTGAATCAATTTAAAGCAGGTATCTTTAAATATATCATTGCAACCGATGTAATGGCACGTGGTATTGACGTTGCAGAGGTAACACATGTGATCAATTTTGATACACCTGATGTACCCGAAAATTATATTCATAGGATTGGCCGAACAGGAAGAGCAGATAAAAAAGGGATTGCAATCACATTTATTACTGCAAAAGAAGCAAAGCAAAAATTGGCTATCGAGACTTTAATGAAGCAATCAATTCCAATGGAAGCATTACCTGAAGACCTTGCAATATCAACTATATTGACTGAGGATGAGATTCCAAAAGTGAAGATGAAAATCATTCAAATTAAGTTGCCTAAAAAAGAAGATGTAGGCCCAGCTTTTCATGAAAAGTCTGAGAAGAATAAAAAAGTAAATGTGCGTAAGAACCATAAGGAAGCCATGCAGAAGAAATATGGTAAACCAAAGACTCGTGGCGCAAAAAAGTAATTCCTTGCTTGTTATTGTGTAAAAAAAATCTAGGCCACCGTTTATCGGTGGCCTAGAAAAAATCATTAGTCGAAAATAAAATGGCCCTTAAATTTGCTTAAGGGCCATTTTATACACTTAAAACCTTTCTAAACCTGAAAAGAAGAAATTACCTTCGATTGCTGCATTCTCATCACTATCACTTCCGTGTACTGCATTTTCACCAATTGATGCTGCAAACTTTTTACGGATAGTGCCTTCTTCTGCTTGAGCAGGGTTGGTTGCACCAATCAATGTTCTAAAATCTGCTACTGCATTGTCTTTTTCTAAGATTGCTGCAACGATAGGGCCACTGCTCATAAAGTCAACTAATTCTTGGTAAAAAGGTCTTTCCTTATGTACTTCATAAAATGTACCAGCTTGTGCAGGTGATAAATGAATCCATTTCATTGCTTTTACAGAAAAACCAGCTTTGATGATTTGATCTAATATAGCACCAGTATACCCTTTAGAAGTTGCATCTGGTTTAATCATTGTGAATGTTTTGTTGTTCATATCTATTTTTTATATTGTTTCTAATTGTGGGCGCAAAATTACTGAAAAACATCCGATTTATGTTAATTTTGTGGTCTTATGCAATCAATCGAACAATTCTATCCACATTTACAAAAGCCTTTCAAAGCTATTATCACTGCCCATCAAAAACCAGATGGAGATGCGATGGGGTCAAGTTTAGCTTTATACCACTTTTTAATCCAACTCGGACATGATGTTACAGTGGTCTCGCCAACCAATTGGGCACCTTTTTTAGATTGGATGCCAGGTATTGATAAAGTGGTTGATTATGAGGGGAATAGAGCAAAAGCAGCTGCATTGATTCAAGCTGCTGATTATATATTTTGTTTAGATTTTAATATCCTACACCGTACTAAAAATATGGAGTCAGTGATAAGAGATGCAAAAGCAGTTAAAATATTAGTAGACCATCACCAACAACCCGATACCCCAAGTTTTGGATATGGCATTAGTGATGTAAAAATGAGCTCCACCTGTGAAATGATTTATGATATCATTGTACAATCAGGTCATAGTAATCTAATCAATATGGATATTGCTACTGCTTTATATACCGGCTTAATGACTGATACGGGCTCATTTAGATTCCCATCTACCACAGCATCCGTTCATAAAATTGTGGCACATTTGAAAGAAGTAGGTCTACAACATTCCATAATTCACGAAAACATCTACGACCAGTCCTCAGAAGGAAGATTGAAGTTTATGGGGAATGCTTTTTTAAATAGAATGCATGTTTTTCCTGAGTATAAGACTGCTGTAATGGCCATTCCTAAAACGGATATCTATAAATATGAACTAAAAACAGGGGATACAGAAGGGTTGGTGAACTATCTATTATCCATTCATGGGATCAAATTTGCCGCAATTGTAATTGACAGGGAAGAAGAAAGAAAATGGAGCTTTAGGAGCAAAGGTAACTTTGATGTTAATATATTTGCAAGAACACATTTTGAGGGTGGAGGCCATGCAAATGCTGCTGGCGGAAGTTCGAAAAAATCTGTAGATGAAACTTTCCAAGATTTTAAAAACATATTAGAAACATATAAATCTCAATTAACACAATTAAACTAAAATGATCAAATCAACATTAAAATTAGTAGCTGCAATTGTATTGTTTGCAAGTTGTAACAGTTACGAAAAAGCACCTTCAGGCATGATGTATAAAATTACACATGGCTCTGGTAATCAAAAGAAATTAGAACAAG
>RFSD01000132.1 GCA_009924165.1 Chitinophagia bacterium
CCTCGTTCGGTCTTCCTTTTTGAAGGGAAATCCCAGCATCAAAAGGATTGACCTCACCTCGTTCGGTCTTCCTTTTTGAAGGGAAATCCCAGCATCAAATAAAGAAGCTACAAAGGCAGTTCTAGGAACTGCCTTTGTTTTTTTATGTCCTCGTCGCTCCATTCAAGCAAGCTTGATGGATCTTCTCGGGCATAAAAAAACCGCAACTTACGTTGCGGCTTCTTTTTTGTTTGGTTGCCTGACCTGGATTCGAACCAAGACAAACTGCACCAAAAACAGTCGTGCTACCGTTACACAATCAGGCAATCCGCTAGCCATTCTTAGAATGGACTGCAAAAATAGGGTTAGACACAAAAACTTCCAAATTTTTGTTTCCTTAACCCAACAATATCTTTGATTTGGCTTAACTTAAACCTAGATTTTAAAAATAAAAATTAAACAACTGTCCTATGCGTTTTAAAATTACCTCAGCGCTATTCATAATCACCAGTATTTGCTGCTTGTCATTTGTTCAAGATGGAAAGAAGAAAATTGTTTTTTTTGGAGACTCCATTACTGAATTGGGGGTAAAAAAAGGAGGTTATATCGACCTTTTAAACAATCGTATTGCAAGTAAAGGACAAACGAATCAATTTGAGTTATTGGGTGCTGGCATAGGAGGAAATAAGATTTATGATTTATACTTGAGACTAGAGCGTGACGTATTGGATAAAGCACCAAATGTGGTAGTGATTTGGGTGGGTGTAAATGATGTGTGGCATAAGTCTATGATGGGCACAGGCACTGATTATGATAAGTTTGGTTTATTCTATGATGCAGTGGTACAAAAAATTCAATCAAAAGGAGCCAAGGTTATTTTAGTAACTCCAGCAGTCATAGGGGAGCGTAATGATCAATCCAATCCTCAGGATGGAGAACTTAATTTATATGCCAATTGGATACGTCAATATGCTGCTCAAAAGAATATTGCATTAGTTGATTGCAGAAAATTATTTTTGGACTATAGTATTAAAAATAATCCTAAGCAATTGGATAAGGGTTTTCTAACTTATGACAGAGTACATTTAAATGATGCAGGCAACCAATTGGTAGCAGATGCTATTTATGAAGCAATTACTAAATAGTATTGCTTTTTACCTTTTTGAATTAGTAGATATTTTCCTTGTAACAAATCTGATGTTTGGATATGCGTTTTTTCTGAACCAACTTTTTCTTTATTGACACTCAAACCGCCGCCCTGCCACATTTTACGCGCTTCGCCTTTACTTGGGAAGATGGCTGTATCCACTAATAAATTGATAAATTGAGGTGCAATGGCATGCTCAGCAATCAATGCATCAATTGCTTTGGGTTCTAATAATGTAAAAATCTTGATCCACGCATTGGCATCTTCATCACTTGCGTTTAACCAGAATTGATAAAACTGGTAAGGAGATGTTTTAGAAGCGTCTAACCAAATATTACCTTTCTCTGTTTTACCAAATTTACCACCATCTGCTTTTTTAATCAAAGGGCATGTAAATGCAAATGCTTCTCCTCCTAATTTTCTGCGGATCAATTCAGTTCCTGTGGTAATATTGCCCCACTGATCACTACCACCCATCTGTACTTTACAGTTTTTATTTTTGTAAAGCCAATAGAAATCATATCCTTGAATGAGCTGATAAGTAAACTCAGTAAAGCTCATACCAGTATCACCTTCAATTCTTTTTTTCACACTGTCTTTGGCCATCATGTAATTCACGGTGATATGCTTTCCAACTTCTCTGATAAATGATAGGAAATTAAAATCTTTGAACCAATCATAATTATTCACCATTTCGGCAGCATTGGGTTGCTTGCTATCGAAATTTAAAAAACGGGATAATTGTTTTTGTACACCAGCAATATTATGTGCTAATATTTCCTCGCTTAATAAATTGCGCTCTTCGCTTTTGCCACTAGGGTCGCCCACCATGCCTGTTGCACCACCCACTAACGCATAAGGTTTATGCCCGGCTTTTTGTAAATGTACCAATAACAAAATAGGAACAAGGCTTCCAATATGTAAGCTATCAGAAGTTGGATCAAAACCAATATACCCGGATACCTGTTCTTTTTCGAACAGTTCTTCTGTACCTGGCATAATATCTTGAATCATACCTCTCCATCTTAATGCTTGGATCAATGTCATAATGGTCACTTTCAACAAAAATAACTACTTATCAGCAATTCATTCCTAATTTCGCAACCTAAAAACTGAGTTCCTCAAGTAAATTTGTAAAATTTCTTACATGGCTAAAATAGGGATCAATATCGCAACCGGTAGTTTACAACAACCAGAAATGATTGTTGGGATTGACTTAGGGACCACCAATAGTTTAGTGGCCATGATCCATCCCGAAACCAAATTGCCTATTGCCCTGAAAGAATTTGATGGTAGTAGCATCGTCCCGAGTGTGGTGCATTTTGATGCATTCGGCAATATAGAAGTAGGTGCCGCAGCAAAACCTTATTTAGAAACAGATCCTGCCAATACCATATTTAGCGCCAAGCGATTAATGGGGAAGAGTTACAATGATATTCAAACGCATCAAGACTTTTTTGCTTATAAAATAATTGACGACAACAAGGATAGTTTAGTGAAAGTGCAAGTAGGGAATCAGTTTTATTCGCCAATTGAATTAAGTAGTCATATTTTGACAGCATTAAAAAATAGGGCGGAACATATTTTAAAAACACCAGTCAATAAAGCGGTCATTACGGTGCCTGCTTATTTTAATGATGCACAAAGACAAGCCACAAGAGATGCAGGAAAATTAGCTGGATTAGATGTGTTAAGAATCATCAATGAACCCACTGCTGCAAGTTTGGCTTATGGATTAGGATTGGATCCTTCAGAAGAAAAAACAATTGCAGTCTATGATTTAGGTGGAGGCACATTTGATATTTCAATTTTAAGAATTAGTGGCGGTGTATTTGAAGTTTTAAGTACCAATGGAGATACCTATCTAGGAGGAGATGATTTAGACAGAGCCATCATTGAATATTGGATGGGCTTAATGAAAATAGATACATTAGAAGACAGTAAAATTTTAAAGCAACAATTAAGATTGGCTGCCGAAGAAGCAAAAATTAGTTTATCTAATACAATGCATTATGAAACGGATTTTGCAGGACAAAAATTAAGTATCACAAAAGAAATATTTGAAAATTTAATTGCACCTATTGTAAATAAAACAATGGAGTGTTGTGCGAAAGCTATGAAGGACGCGGGTTTGAAAGTAGCAGATATCAATACGGTATTAATGGTTGGAGGTAGTACGAGAGTACCTTTGGTAAAAAATACAGTGTCAACCTATTTTAATCAAGCAGTGAACGACTCCGTGAATCCAGATGAAGTAGTGGCCTTAGGTGCTGCAGTACAAGCAGATATTTTAGCAGGTAATAATCAATCCATGTTATTATTAGATATCACGCCATTGAGTTTAGGTATCGAAACCATGGGCGGATTGATGGATGTATTATTACCAAGAAATTCAAAAATTCCAACACAAGCAGGAAGACAATACACCACACAAAAAGATGGACAGTCAGGCATTCAAATAGCCATTTATCAGGGCGAAAGAGATTTAGTAAAAGACAATAGAAAGTTGGGGGAATTTACTTTATCTGGGATTCCATCTATGCCAGCAGGTTTGCCAAAAGTAGATGTGCAATTTTTAATCAATGCAGATGGCATCCTTCAAGTGCGTGCAAAAGAATTAAGAACTGGATTGACGCAAAGCATCGATATCAAGCCTCAATATGGATTAACTGATGCAGAAGTAGAACAAAGATTAATGGACAGCATTACTTATGCAAAAGAAGATATCGCAACAAGGGCTTTAGTAGAAGCCAAAACAGAAGCAGAACAAATTTTATCCGTGACAGAAAAGTTCATGTCAAAAAATGTGTCTTTATTATCCAAGGAGGAGTTGATGCAAACTGCAGAAGCGATGCAGGCCTTGCAATTGGCCATCACGATGGAAGATAAAAATTTGATCCAAGGAAAAACCGAAGCATTGAATGAATTGACCAGACCATTTGCGGAGCGTGTCATGGATCAGGCCATTTCTGGGGCACTAAAAGGGAAGGGGATAATGGATTAATTGGCTATATTAGGCCCTATTTAAAGATTAGTGGAGACAAAATGGAGCAAAAATTTGTTTTTTTAAATT
>RFSD01000133.1 GCA_009924165.1 Chitinophagia bacterium
TTTAATTATTGGTGTGGCGACTGTTGGCGGGATATTGCCTAAAAATATGTTGTCCTTAATTTATGATGCGGTCAAAAAAGGCATTTCAGTAGTGAATGGTTTACATGAATACTTAAATGACAAAGCCGATTTAGTGGCCATAGCAGCAAGTACCGGTGGGCAATTAATTGATGTCAGAAAACCAAAATCAAGGGCAGATTTACATTTTTGGGATGGGGCAATTTTTAATGTGACAGCACCTATTGTAGCAGTGATTGGAATGGACTGTGCCATGGGAAAAAGAACCACAGCTAGAATGTTAAAACAAGCTTGCATATCCGAAGGCATGAAGGCCGAAATGATTTATACAGGACAAACAGGTTGGTTGCAAGGTGGGCAATATGGTTTTATTTTTGATTCCACTTTAAATGATTTTGTTTCGGGTGAATTAGAGCACGCCATTGTAAGTTGTTGGAAGGAAACGCAACCTGATATTTTATTTTTAGAAGGACAATCGGCTTTAAGAAATCCAAGTGGTCCATGTGGTCTAGAATTATTGATTTCTGGTAATGCAAAACATGTGGTTTTAATTTTTGCTCCTAAAAGAAAATATTTTGACAACGAAGCACATTGGGGTGAGATCCCTTCAGTTGCTTCTGAAATTGAAATCATCCAAAAACTAGGATCAAAAGTAATTGCTGTTGCCGTGAATACCGAGCACTGTACAGACGAAGAAGCGTATGCATTTCAAAAGGAATATACAACAAGTTTAGGTTTGCCAGTCTTATTACCAATACAGGAAGGTGTGGCACCTGTCATCCCTATCCTAAAAGCCTTAATGCATTAGAAATATGAAAATAGTAGCAGTTAGGGCTTACCTAAAAAAAATGGCTTTAAAAAAGCCTTATACAATTGCTTATAATACATTTACTGATGTTGCATTAGCGTTTCTTGAAATTGAATTAGCCAATGGAATGATCGGTTATGGTTCTGGCAGTCCTGCCGAGGAAGTAGTGGGGGAAACCACAGAACAGACTGTTGCGAATTTAAATACTTCTTTTGTAGCAAATTTAGTCGGAAGGGATATTCGCGATTTTCAACAAATTATATTTGAATCTAATTTACAATTCCCACATCTTCCTGGCACATTAGCTGCTATTGATATTGCATTGCATGATGCTTTTGGTAAATACTTAGGTGTATCCATTGCATCTTATTATGGACAAAAAATGAATGCATTACCTACTTCTATGACGATTGGAATTAAAGGATTAGATGAAACACTGGAGGAAGCAAAGGAATATGCATCGATGGGTTTTAGAGTGTTTAAGGTAAAAACAGGCATGGACCTGAATGAAGATATTGAACGCATCAAAGCATTGTACACTTCCTTTGGCAAGGACTACACCATCAGGGTGGATGCTAATCAAGGATATGATTTAGCACAATTAAAATTATTCCTTAAAGCCACATCAAGTTATCCTTTAGAATTAATAGAGCAACCACTACCAGTTGGAAAAGAACAAGATTTGTTAAAGTTAAGCGCGGCAGAAAGAAAAAGTTTAACGGCGGATGAGGCATTGAAAGATCCTCATGCAGCATTACAGTTAGCAGCAGGGGAACATGCTTTTGGTATTTACAATATCAAATTGATGAAATGTGGCGGGTTACTGGGAGCAAAAGAAATTGCAACCATTGCACAGCATGCAGGCATCGATTTGTTCTGGGGATGCAATGATGAAAGTATTATTAGTATCACAGCAGCATTGCATATGGCTTACGCTTGTTCTAATACAAAATACATCGACTTGGATGGGAGCTTTGATTTGATGGAAGATTTAGTGACTGGAGGATTTGAAGTGCAAGATGGATGCTTGGTCACTAACAACTTGCCAGGTTTTGGCTTTGCAAAAATTTAAATTACAATTGTGCAGGATAAAAATTCAAACAATCAATTACAGCCTAAATTAGGTCTGAGAGCGGCAAGCTTTTTGGTGGTCAGTGTGATCATAGGTTCGGGGGTGTTTAAAAAAATTGCACCCATGGCTCAAGAACTCGGAACGCCTTGGTTGATTTTACTATGTTGGTTGATTGCTGGAATTGTAAGTCTTGCAGGGGCATTGTGCACGGCAGAATTAGTAAGCATGTATCCGAATTCTGGCGGCGAATACAATTATTTTCAAAAAATTTATGGACGATTTTTTTCTTTCTTATATGGGTGGGCAAGTTTCGCAGTCATTAAGACGGCTGCGATTAGTGCCTTGGCTTATATTTTTGCTCAGTCTTTAAATAGTTTATTTCCATTGCCAGTTTTAGATTCAGATATTTCTTTTTTAGGACTGCATTTATTTGAAAACTTATCCATTAAACTATTGGCTGCATTATTGATTCTATTATTGACCTTGCTGAATTATAGAGGCGTGCAATTTGCAGAAAAGTTAAGTAGTGTATTGACCTATGCCATGTTAGCTGCCATTGTATTTTTTTTAGTGGTTGGATTTGGTTCGGATAAAGGAAGTATCAATCATCTTACAACTCCAGCAAATGGGTTTAGTGCAGAATTGAATGGATGGACATTAATGAAGGCATTATTTTTAGCTAGCTTAGGGGCATTTTGGGGTTATGATGGCTGGAATAATATTGCATTTATAGGGGAGGAGATAAAAAATCCAAAACGTAATCTCCCTCTTGCTTTAGGATTAGGCACACTAGGTGTGATGGCGGTATACGTGCTGATTAATTTTGTTTTTTTATATGTCATGCCGATTGACTTTTTCATTCAATTAAATACGACACCCAATAAAATTGCTGCAGTAGAAGTGGCAGGCCAGCTCAGTGGAACTGTTGGTATGGCACTTGTGGCATCTTTGATTTTAGTGACTACTATGAATTCTACCAATAGTAGCATTTTAATGTCTGCTCGAATGTTATATGCTATGTCAAGAGATAAGACATTTTTCAAACAAGCAGCATCAGTACATCCAACATACAATACACCCGACAAGGCCTTGTTTATACAAGCAATTTGGGCAATCCTCTTATTATTCTCTGGAAGTTTTGATCAATTAACTGATATGCTTGTGTTTGCTGCATTTCTTTTTTATGCAGCCACTGCAGTAGGTCTAATTTATTTAAGAATAAAATTACCCAATATGGAAAGAGGGTATAAGGTCATTGGGTATCCAGTGGTGCCTATTTTATTTTTACTTTTCTGTATCACCATTTGTATCATGACACTGATCAACCAGCCTTTTGAAGCATTGATGGGCTTGGCTTTAATTGGCTCAGGAGTACCAGTTTATTGGTGGTTGGGTAGAGAGAAATAATTTTTTATAATAGCATCTTTTTCTTTTTCAAGATATTGAAGGTAAGATTCTGCAATAGGAGACAACCTTTTTTCCTTTAGCCAAATCAATCTCCAACTGGTTTGAATAGGGAGTCCTTTCATTGGTATAATTTTAAGTAATCCTTTTTCAATTTCATTTCTTATACCAATTAATGGCATAATAGAGAAGCCTATTCCTGCTATGACTGACTGCTTTACCGCCTCATTTGAAGTCAACTCGATCTTCTTTTTTATTTTAATTTTATTTTTTGCAATAAAATTTTCCATCACAAGTCTAGTTCTAGAACCCTCTTCTCTAAATAAGAAAGTACTTTCTGTAATTGCTTTTTCTCCAATCAATGGGTTATTTGATGCATTACTTCCTACTAGAAATAATTCGTTTTGAATTAAATCAAATTTTTCAAATTTGATATTATCTGGATCATGGGATATCAAAGCAAAATCTATTTCATATTGCAATAAACTACTAAGTACTTTACTATAATTTGTAACATCCATTGTTAAATCAACGCCACTGTTTTGTTTTAAGTAGTCTCCTAAAAAATAGGGCATAATATATTTACCAGTAGATACGATGGCTATTTTAAGATGCCCTGCTAATTTGTTTTTATAATTCTGCGATTTATAATTGATATTATCAATTTCATTGATAATACTTTCAGCAGCAATTGCAATTTCTTTCCCTAAACCTGTAACCTGAATTTTTTTATTGATGATTTCTATCAAAGGATAATCAAACTGATCTTGAAAATTCTTTAATTGAATCGAAATCGCAGGCTGCGTTAAATTTAATTTTTCAGCAGTCTTTGTGATGCTCAAAGTTTCAGTGACTTTTAAATAAATCC
>RFSD01000134.1 GCA_009924165.1 Chitinophagia bacterium
ACGCCATCTTAAGACTCAGATCTGAGGTATTTGTAGTTGAACAAAACTGTGTCTTTTTAGATATGGACAATAACGACCAAATTGCATACCATACCATGGGAAGGTTGAACGGTGAAATGATTGCCACTACTCGACTATTTGATGTAGATCAAAGTTATCCAGGCTATCAAAGTATAGGACGCGTTGTGAGTTCACCAAGACATAGAGGGATTGGCGCAGGAAAAGCATTGATGCAATTTTCGATTGCTGAATGTGAAAGATTGTTTGGAAAGCACCCTATTAAAATTGGCGCACAATTATACTTAAAGAAATTTTACGGAGAACTTGGTTGGGAACAAGCTGGAGAGATGTATTATGAAGATGCCATTGAGCATATTCCAATGATCAGGAAATAAGCACCTGCTTTAATTATTAATAAAGTGTTTTTTGAACCTATTGCATTTCTATAGCTAAAAATTTAGCCGTATGTGTTGTTGATTTTTTGATCATTTGTTCTGGGGTTCCAACAAATTGCACTACCCCTCCAGCAGATCCACCTTCTGGTCCCATATCAATAATATGGTCTGCCATTTTAATCACATCCATATTGTGTTCAATCACTAATACTGTATTACCTCTATCCACCAAGCGATTTAATACACCCATTAATAATTGAATGTCCTGAAAATGTAAGCCAGTCGTAGGCTCATCTAAAATATAAAAAGTCTTTCCCGTATCTTTTTTCCCTAACTCTGTAGCTAATTTAATTCTTTGCGCCTCGCCTCCACTCAATGTTACAGCGGATTGTCCTAATGTGATATAGCCTAGTCCCACTTCTTGTAATACTTTTACTTTTCTGTAAATAAAAGGGACTGCTTGGAAAAATTCACAAGCTTCTTCGACCGTCATGTTCAACACATCGCTGATAGATTTTCCTTTGTATCTAATCTCTAAGGTTTCTCTGTTATATCTTTTGCCTGCACATTTTTCACAATGCACATACACATCTGGTAAGAAATTCATTTCAATCACGCGCATTCCTCCTCCTTCACAAACTTCACATCTTCCACCTTTCACATTGAAAGAAAAACGACCTGCTTGATACCCTCTGATTTTTGCTTCTGGCACTGCAGCAAATAAGGTTCTAATATCTGTAAAGAAGCCGCAATAAGTGGCAGGATTACTTCTTGGTGTTCTTCCAATTGGAGATTGGTCAATTTCAATCACCTTATCAATATGTTCTAGTCCAGTGACAGATGCATAAGGCATTGGTTTGGTCTTACTATGATAACAGAACTGAGATAAGATTGGATATAAAGTTTCGTTGATTAAAGTAGACTTACCTGATCCGCTCACACCCGTCACTAATGTTAAAGTACCTAAAGGAAAACTTGCATTCACTTTCTTTAATGTATTACCAGTAGCACCTTTAATTTCAATAAACTGACCATTGCCTTTTCTGCGTTCAGCCGGAACAGCGATGGCTTTTTTGCCCGCTAAATACAGAGCAGTATCCGATTTTAATTTCAAAAAGGAAGCTGGTGTACCTGCTGCAACCACATGCCCTCCATGAATACCCGCTCTTGGACCAATATCCACTAAATAGTCCGATGCCATCATGATATCCTTATCGTGCTCCACCACCAAAACTGTATTCCCTATATCTCTTAATTGTTTAAGCGCTACAATCAATCGTTGATTGTCACGTTGATGTAAACCAATGGAAGGCTCGTCTAATATATAAGTGATGCCCTGCAATTGAGAACCAATTTGAGTGGCTAAACGGATACGTTGTGATTCTCCACCACTCAAAGATTTGGAAGGTCTACTTAAAGACAAATAAGACAGACCAACATTCATCAAAAATTCAATACGATCATTGATTTCTTTTAAAATACCTGTTGCAATTTGGGTATCTTTTTTATCTAATTTTTTTGGCAGGTCTAAAAACCATTGTTGTAAATCGTTTAAATGCATTTCATTCAATGCTGCAATATTCAATTCATTCACTTTAAACCAAAGACTTTCTTTTTTTAGTCTTGCACCATTACATGTTGGACAGGTATTGAGTTCCATGTACCCTTCCACCCATGCTTTTAAGTGATCGGTGCTTTGAGAAGAAGTAAACCATCTTTTCATCATAGGCACAATCCCTTCATAGCTTCCTGTATATTCATTAGGGATATTTTCATCATTTAAATCCATATCCAAAGTAGATGAAATATTTTTATCCCCAAATAAAATTAAATTCAATTGATCTTTGGGTAAATCTTGAAGCGCTTTGTCTAAATTAATTTTATGCTTTCTTGCAAATTGCTTGATTTGCTTAAACACACTAGCTTCTCTCGCTTCTCCCAATGGATGAATAGCCCCTTCATTAATACTTAATGCATGATCTGGCAAAAGTAAACTCATATCAATCGCATACACATTCCCTAATCCTTTACAATTAGAACATGCGCCATATGGCGAGTTAAAAGAAAAACTATTTGGAGAAGGGGTTTCGTAACTTAAACCAGTTTCGATACACATCAATTGTTTTGAATACTGCACAATTTTCTCTTTACCCTCTTCCAAAACAAATAATAAATCCTTCCCCATTTTTAAACTCTGCTGCACACTATCTGCGAGTCTGGTTTTCATGGCCTCGTTCACTGGGATACGGTCTACCACAATTTCAATATCATGTATCTTGTAACGATCCACTTGAAATTTTGGTCTTAGTTCAATGATCTCTCCATCCACTCTCGCTTTCACAAAACCTTTTTTCCTGATCTCTTCAAATAATTCTCTATAATGTCCTTTCCTTCCTCTTACAACAGGGGCTAATAGATTTATTTTTTTATCCTTGAACTTCTTTTGAATATCCTGAATGATTTCTGCTTCTGAAAATTGCACCATCGGCTTACCTGTCTCATAACTATATGCTTTACCTATACGTGCATATAATAAACGAAGGAAATCGTATAATTCTGTCACTGTTCCTACTGTAGACCTAGGATTTTTATTGGTTGTTTTTTGTTCAATTGCAATCACTGGAGACAAGCCCGTAATTTGATCCACATCTGGACGTTCCATATCCCCCATAAATTGTCTTGCATAGGCGCTAAAGCTCTCCATGTAACGACGTTGCCCTTCGTTGTAGATGGTATCAAATGCAAGTGAAGACTTACCACTTCCACTTACACCGGTGAAAACCACCAGCTGATTTTTGGGAATTGAAAGATCAAAATTCTTCAAATTGTGCTCTCTGGCACCAATTACTTCTATATTGTCGTTGATTTTGCTCATTGGGTGGCGTAAAGTTATAACAACCATTCCTATAATTAGTTGAGATGAGGCTTAAACATTTGTAAATTTGCCTAAGCAAAAGTTATTATAACCATGTTGAATCAAGCACCAATTTTGTATCAAAGAGCAAGCAACTTAACCATTTTGGTTGGTCTTTTGCTTATTGCAGTAAGTGCTTATTTGGGCAGGATTCCAGTGTTCCTTTTTTTGAACACAGATGGAGGTGCATTCATGGATCAATTTTTTAAGTGGACTACCTGGGGTGCAGAGGGATGGGTTTGGATTCCCTACTTAATTGTGTTAGTTACTTGGTTTAAAAAAGATATCAAATTGATTGTATTAAATTTTTTACTATCGACACTCATTACGCAAATTTCAAAACATGTTATTTGGGATGATATAACAAGACCAATTTTAAGTGGGATACCTTTAAATCAAATACATACGGTTCCAGGACAAGTCACACATGCTTATAATAGTTTCCCGTCGGGACATACTGCTACTGCTTTTACCTTATTTCTTTTAACAGTTTATTTATTCCCTACAAAATGGGTCTTCGCCGTTGGGGTTATCTATGCAATCATCTGTGCTTATTCAAGGGTGTATTTAGGACAACATTTTCCAATGGATCTTGGAGGAGGTATGTTAGTTGCTGTGCTTAGTATGCAATTAAGTATGCACACCATCTCACTTCTCTAAAACTAATTTCAAGCGAATAATAGAAAGCTCTTGCTGTATGAGCAATAGCCA
>RFSD01000135.1 GCA_009924165.1 Chitinophagia bacterium
GTTCCTGCAGTTGTTTTAGTAGGTGACTGAGATACGGTATTTACACGAACCTTGTTACGTAACCCATAATGGTATCCAAAGCTACGTGCGATAGACTCTAATAATGCTTTAATATCCGCCATATCTGTATAGAATGGATAAGTTCTTTGAGCAGCAGCATAAGTTAAAGCAACCACACTAGCGTGTTCATTCAAAGCATCCATATTGTAAGCTACACTTAACATTTTGTGCAAAGACATAGCAGATACGTCTACACCTTTTGCATAGTAATCGTAATTCAAAGATGGATAAGGAATATTTTTTCTGATATTGACACTCATGCCAATAGAATGTAAAACGAAATCAATTTTTCCTCCTAAAATTTCTTGAGACTGTGTAAATAAATTAGTCAACTCTTCTACATTGGTCGCGTCAGCTGGAATTATTTTAGAATTGGTTTTTTCTGCAAGTACATTGATCTCCCCCATACGCATAGCGATAGGAGCATTGGTCAACACAAATGTAGCACCTTCGGCATGTGCTTGCTCTGCTACTTTCCAAGCAATTGAATTTTGATCTAGTGCTCCAGTAATGATACCTCTCTTACCTTTTAATAAATTGTGTGCCATCTTTATGGGTGTTTATTTAATTCTTGCAAAAATAATTATAATATCCTATAAAAAGCCATTCAGAGGGCTTAATATAGGTTAAGCAAGTAATTCATTCGCATGCTCTAAAGCCGCTTTACTTGGCGGGTCGCCACCAATCATTCGGGCAATATGAATCACACGCTCATCTGCTGCTAAAGCACGAACATGCGTATGGGTGGTTTTGCCTTCTTGTTCTTTGTACACGTATAAATGTGCTTGGCCTTTTGCTGCAATTTGAGGTTGATGGGTAATACAAAGTACCTGACGCGCTTGACCCAATTCCTGTAATAATAAACCAACCTGTTTTGCTGGCTCGCCAGAAATACCAGAGTCAATTTCATCAAAAATCATCGTAGGTAAATCAATCGATTTTCCTACCAAAGATTTAATACATAACATCAATCGACTTAATTCACCACCACTTGCTACTTTTTTAATTGGCTCAAACTTTTGTGAATTATTGGCATCAAAAAGAAAATCTATTTTATCTATACCAAATTGATTGAAAGGGACTTGGTCCAATTGAACTTTTAATTGCGCATTCGGCATCCCTACTTGATGCAATAAATGGTTCACTTGTTTTGCAAAAGGGGCAGCTTGTTTTTTACGCTGATCACTTAGGTCTGCAGCCAATATGAATAAATCTTTTTCGGTAGCAGCTACTTTCTTGGTATAGGTCTCAATGGCTTCATCAATATGTAATACTGCTTCTAGCTCTTTTGACAATGCCTCTTGAAGCTCCAATAAGGCAGCAGTAGATTGTACCTTATGCTTTTTTTGTAAATGGTATCCTTGCGACAATCTTTCTTGCATGGTGCTAATTTTTGACGCATCAAAATCCATTTTATCCTGCCATGTTTGAAGTTCACTCGTGATATCCGCCAATTCTATTTGTGCTGCTTTTAATCTTGCTAATAAGGGATCAAAATCGTTCTGAAATTTTGCAATACTTTCTAAATTATTTGCAATCTGTTTTATCTGTTGAACAATAGGTTGATCTGATTCATCTAATGTATAAATACTTTGGATTAACTGTGCTTTAATATCTGCAGCATTTTCCATGAATTTTAAATCAATCTCTAATTGCTCTAATTCGTTTTCATGCAGTCCAAGCGCGGTTAGTTCCTCTAATAAATGTGATTTATATGCAACTGTTTGGTCAAAGTTTGCTTTTTGTTCAATCAGTTCACTTAAATGCTTGGAGGCTGCTTTCCAATCGTGGAAAGTGATTTGGTATTTTTCGAGTGTTTTGTGCACATTGGCCAATGCATCTAATACCGTTCTTTGAAATTCCATATCCCCTAAACTAAGGGTATCAAATTGTTGATGTAAGTCTACTAATTGAGAAGTAAGCTGTCTTAATTCATTTAAATTAATGGGGGTATCGTTGATGAAAGCCCTAGACTTGCCTTGTGCATTGATCTCTCTTCGAATAATTAATTCTTCGGCAAGGTCTAAATCATTAGCTTCAAAAAAGGTAGCGTATTGTTGTTTATTGGCAAGTGTAAAAACGCCTTCAATCACGCATTTTTTTTCGGGATTACGACAAACAGTACTGTCTGCACGATCTCCTAAAATCAAACCCAATGCACCCATGATGATACTTTTACCCGCACCTGTTTCTCCTGTAATTACAGAAAGTTTGTTGGATAAATGAATCTGTAATTCGTCGATTAAAATATAGTTCTGTATGTCTAATTGAGTCAGCATGATGTACTGCAATATACACCCAATTTTATTTCCTCAAACAACGCTGAATACCTGTTTTTGCTTTTTGATCTAAGGAATTTTTAAAAGCGTGGTTTTTCATTTCTAAGCAGGTATTAAAAAAGGTAATAGCGAGTGAACTGTTGCCTTTTTGTTCATAAATTAAACCAATTTGAAGGGCAGCCCTTGCAGCAAAATATTCAGGTTGATTGGCGCCTTTTTCAATAGCGGATTTGTAAAAAGGAATGGCCTGATCGGGCTGACCTGCTAAGTCATAGATACGACCAAGTCGGTATGCAAATTCTGTTTTGTCCGCAGCTTTTTCAAAATCATTACTTGTTTTCCCTGCCAAAATCGCAAGCGCTTGTTCTTGGTATCCTCCGTCACTGAGTAGTCTTGCCCTTAATAAAACAGGATGGGGCCAGGTGCCTTTTTTAGCGTTTTGTAAAGCCTGTTTATCTGCGTCCGTTATATCATTCCCTTTGGAAAGCACATTGCTTCTGTAGGCCTTGGCCTTGGCTTGATCCCCTTGTATATAGGCAATCCAGCTTAATTTTTCATAAGCATCTTTTACATAAAACTGCCCTTTGAAATTACCAATGAAGTTTTGCAAAGCAGTTTTAGCAGCGTCTAATTTCAAATCATTTAAATTGGCATAACCCATTTCTAATTGCCAAAAGGGGAGGCTTAAGTATTGATTTGATGGATTGATATTGGATGCAATTTGCAATGCCTTTTGTGATTGTTGGTTGTTTAAATACAGATTCGTCGCCATGTATGCATGCAAGTGATTACCAGCTAAATCGAAGTCTGTTTTTTCAATGAAATCAAATGTTTTTTTCTTGTTGCCCTCAAAGTTCATTACAAGATAAGGATACACAAAAAGTGCTTCGTTGCGACATTGATTGGAATAGGCGTCTTTGCTATTGATGTATTTTAAAACAAGCGCATTGCCTTCTGAAATTTTTCCGGTCATCCCTAAAACATTGGCCATCCATTGATAACCTTTGGGAATTGTTCCAATGACCGAGGTCATTAGTCCAAGATATACATCTGTGGGCGTAAAATTGGGGTAGGTTTTTTTATTTGCTTTAAAAAGTAGAAACGCTTTTCTAAAATCCAAGGCAGCTTCAAAATTTTTATTAAATCTTATAGCGATCAATGATTTATGAAGATGCGCCAATGCAAGACTGTAAAGGTGGTAAGGAGATTGTTTTGGGCCGTCTTCTAATAATTGGATTCTTTGTTCAAAAGCTGGATACATGCTGCTATATTCGGCCTTGTTTTCATTTAAAAATAACTGGTAAAAATCGGCATAGCTTTCAAGTAGCGGGTAGATCAAATTAGAGGCATTTGCTTTTTTATCTTGGCTCAACAAAGTCCTTGCTTCTGGGATACGTAAGCTGGTTATGGACTCGTATATTTTTTGTGTACGAGGCGTCCAATTGTATTGGTATTGACCAATGACTTGCGTTGTCATGAATAGTACCAAAGCAAATAAGAAGCATTTTCTCATGGTGTAAAATTAAGAAAGGGTAGCCGATTGGCTACCCTTTCTGGGAATATTTTAAAACTAAATTGTATTAAGCTTCTTTGCCAGCTAATTCACCTTCTACTAAGATTCTACCACAGTT
>RFSD01000136.1 GCA_009924165.1 Chitinophagia bacterium
CGTCTTGTTCTAAAAAAATAGACGAGGCTTATAAAAACCCGAACTATGATGTGAAGGTGGCTCCAGAAACTTTAATGCCTCAGATAGTTGCATCAATGGCTGGAAACTATGGAGGACACGGACCAATGAATGATATTAGATACATTGGTGCATATGTTCAAAACTTTGCTTTTTCTGGAACGCAAAGTAACTTTGATAGAATGGGGCATACCAATGCCGACGTAGCCCAATCTTTCTGGCGCTCTCATTATTATGATATTGGACAAAACAATGTTAAATTAATTGAATGGGCTTTGGAAAATAAGCAATGGGAATTAGCAGGTGTTGGTAAAGCGATTTTTGCTTGGAGTTGGTTGACATTAACCGACTACCATGGTGAAGTTATTTTGAAAGACGCTTTCAATACAGACCTAATTACATTTAAGTATGATACACAAGAAGAGGTGTATATGCATGCTAGAAAACTTTCTTTCGAGGCATTGGATTTATTAAATAAAACAGGAGAGAATGGAAGTCAAGCTGCATTGGCTACTGGAGACGCTTTCTTGTATGGTGGCAATGTGTCTAAGTGGAAGAAATTTGTATATGGTGTATTGGCCAGAACGCATCATCACTTAACTAATAAATCAATTTACAAAGCAGATTCAGTATTATATTATACGAATCTTGCAATGAAAGAAACGACAGACGATGCTTTAGTTAAATTTGCTGCAACTAGTGTTAGTGCAACTAATAATTTCCTTGGACCTTTCAGAAATAATTTAGGTGGCGCAACTGTAACTAGTCCTACAGCAATCAGACAATCTGCATTCATTGCTGATTTAATGAGCGGTTTAAATCCTGCATTTAGCGGCGTAGTAGATCCAAGAGCTATTTATTTATTAAGAAAAAATACAAATGGTACTTTCAAAGGTGTTGAGCCAGTGAAAGGCCAGCTTGTATTAGCTGGTGCAGATCGTCCTGAAAATTTCCATGGTGTTTCTCAAGCAACAGGAACGGTCAATACCGCGCCTGCAACAGATGTAAACTGTCGCTTTATTTTTAGAAATAGCGCACCCTTCCCTGTGATGACTGCAACTGAAATGGCGTTCATTCGTGCGGAGGCTGCTTTCATTAAAGGAGATAAAGCAACTGCTTTAACTGCTTATAGAGACGGTATCTCAAAGCACTTTGATTTGCTAATGGCGAATTATAACACGAACGTGCCAACAGCAGACTTATTAACTGCTGCTAAAAGAGATGCTTTCTTAGCAAACACAGCAGTGGTTCCTGCAAGTGCTAATAGCTTAACATTACCAATGATTATGTTACAAAAGTATATCGCTCTATGGGGACATGGTACTTTTGAAACTTGGGTAGATATGCGTAGATACCATTATACAGACAAGGATGCAAATGGTGTTCAAGTATATACAGGCTTTACGCTTCCTGCAGCAGCAGATATATTCCAAGACAATGGCGGTAAAATGGCATACAGAATGCGTCCAAGATTTAACTCAGAATATGTTTGGAACATCAATGAGCTAAACAGAATTGGCGCAACTGCGATAGACTATCACACTAAGGAAATGTGGTTCTCTACAAAATAGTCAACAAATACATTTAGTAAGATTCGAATAGAGAAGGCCTTCCAGCAATGGGAGGCCTTTTTTGTATATAAGCTTTTTGATTAGAACCCTTAACTTTAGGTCATTCATCTGCAACCCTATGAAGCCTAACATGAAATACCTTAAACTTACTTTATATCCAGTATTTGTTTCAACATTACTTTGCTTATCCTTTCTAGCAATACCTGCTATGGCTCAAAAAATTGAATGGAAAAATGTTTCAACTGAGTTTGGTCTCACAACAAATACGATTCAAGTTTTTACATCTACGTCGACCACTTTAAATGACAGTGTATTTAAAGCTTATTATGTCCTCATTAATTCTAATGCACCTAATATTGAAATGGGCGTGGACACCACTTTATACAGACGCCTAACCCCATCAGCATTTTATGAGCGATTGACTAAGCCAACCGTTGTGATGAATGCTTCTTTTTTTGAATTCAAAAACAATACCAATTTAAATGTATTAGTCCATCGTGGAAATGTATTGGCCTTGAATAAGCAAGATATTGAGGGTAAGGGGAAAGACACTTTAACCTATACACATGTCTTGAACTCTGCTATAGGCATGCAAAAAAATGGCAAGGTGGATATTGCTTATACCTATACGGATTCAAATAGTAAGGAGGTTTTATACCAACAAAGTCCAATGACACCTATCAAAGATAAAAATGCAAAATTAGCGTTGAATGAGCCTGCATTAGCAAATTTAAAAAAGTGGAAGCTAGATTGGGCGGTTGGTGGTGGACCCGTATTAGTGAAAGACGGCACTATTTTTATTTCAAATAACGAGGAAAAGAAATTTGCAGGCAAAGCCATAGCAGACCATCATCCACGCACCGCGATGGGCTATACGAAAGATGGCAATTTAATTTTATTAGCAGTGCAAGGTCGTATGAAAAATATTGCGGTGGGCACCACACTCACAGAGACTGCACAAATCTTTATGGATTTGGGCGCAGTAGAAGCTATTAATTTAGATGGTGGCGGAAGCAGTTGTTTATTGATCAATGGAAAAGAAACCATCAAACCCTCCGATCCAACTGGACAAAGACCAGTTCCTGCAGTATTTTTTGTGAAATAATATTTATAAAATTCGACTACATTCTAAATCCTGTAATGCTTTACAGCAGGGCGTATTAGCCTATTTTCTATTTTTAAATATATTTTTTTCACTGAAAAATTTGAGCGTATTTTTACGCAGTAAAGCAGTTCATTGATTTTTTATTTTAATGCTATCAACTTATACAATTCAGTATAAGTGTAAAAAATAATAGCATGAAAAAATCAACAGGCTTCATAGGAATTTTTTTCCTATCATTTATATTTTTAACCGCTTGTTCAAAAAAAGATCAGCTAGGTCCAGTAACTGATTCTCCAGAACAAAATTTGCCTGCGCCATTATCGGCAACGCTCTTTGACGAATTGAATGAAACGATTGCGCGGTTTGACCCTTTGTATTTACAAATCGTATATAAAGACAAAAGAACTAAAGTAGCGCTCAATGAGGAAGCTACAAGATTATTAATTGCAATCAATCAAAATCCTACAAGCCTAGTTATTCAAAAGGAGCTGACAGATTTATACCACTTCAATAATTTTGCTGATTTACAAAAAGCTTCAAGCATAATCAGTACGAATTCTGGAGCATTAAAGAAGACCTTTCTAGGCAAGGACGCCGTGCTTTCAAAAGCAAAAATGAGCCAATTGAATGAAGCCAGAAATACTTTTATAAAAAATAAAATTACTACGCTTCAAAAAGCCAGTCAAAGAATTAGTAGTGGACTTTGGCAAGATAATGCAGATTGGATTTTAGCACAGTTTCATTATTATTCGCAAATTGCAAATCTGGAAATGGATTTGGATGGGATGGATGATTTAGGTAGTGTAGGTGCTGGCCCTGGATGTAATGAGTCTTGTTGTTTAGAGTATAAAGTATGTATGACAAATGCGAACTCGACTTATACATCAAATTTCTTATTGTATGTTAGTAGTGGGATTGTTGGAGGAGCGACTGCTGGATTTGCTGCTGGGACAGTATTTCCTGGTGTTGGCAATTTGGTTGGAGCAGGTTATGGAGCAGCTTATGGTGGTTTTTTATCAGGTACAACTGCATATCTAGTAGCAGTAACTATATACATGAACGATCAAAAAGTTTGTGCATTGAATTATAAAGCATGTATTTTAAGAAAAAACGGAAATTAAATTATTTATGAAAACATTCAGAAACAATATTAAAAATTTAGATAATAAGAAATTATTCTTATTTTTTATTATATCTATGAGTAGTTGGATGAATGCTTATTTATTTAGAAAGCATATGTATGATAATGGATATTATTTTGTCTT
>RFSD01000137.1 GCA_009924165.1 Chitinophagia bacterium
TATGAGTGGCACCAGCAGTTGGCAAGCCATTACTGCAACGACCACTTTAACATTCTTTGCATTTTTAGGGATTGAATGTGCGACGATTCCATCCAGTAGTATAGACGATCCAGGACAAAATATATCTAAAGCAACGATGCGCGGTGTATGGATTGCAGCAGCCGTTTATATATTTAGTACTGCTGCCATTATGGGGATGATTCCTGCAAATCAATTACAAGTTTCTATTACACCTTTTGCGGATGCTGCAGAAAAAATTTATGGGCATGGTGCAAAGTATTGGGTTAGTGCAGGCGCTGCTATTGCTGCATTTGGTGCCTTGAATGGATTTGTATTAGTACAAGGACAAATGCCTTATGCGATGTCAAAGGATAAATTATTTCCTGCATTTTTTGCGAAACAAAATCGTAAAGGCGTACCTGCGAATGGCGTCATTGTATCAAGTATCATTATCACTTTATTGATGTTCATGAACAATTCAAAAAATTTAGCAGGTCAATTTAAGTTGCTCATATTACTCTCTACTTTTTTTACTTTGCTACCTTATTTATTGACGACTGTATCTTATTTAATTGTTCGAGCAAAACAAGCAGCAACCTTTACAAAGACCAAAACTGTTACAGCAACAGTGATTGGCATCATGGCATTTTCTTATTCTATGTGGATGATGATTGGTTCTGGACAAGAAATAGTGTACTGGGGATTCATCATGCTCATGATGGGGGTACCTTTCTATGTTTATATGGTTTATAAGAACTAATATCGTTTTAACTATCATTGAATAACCAAACAATTGAAAATCATATCAAAGTTAATTTGGAAATAACAAAATATGTATTGCTGATCAATTATAATTAGACCCTAATTTTTTTAAAGATTTATCAAAAGGATAGGCACCAGAGTATTTATGGATAGGATGTTCAGATAGCAGGGAATCAGCAGCGTCCATTAAAGGAACCAATCACTGCACTTATATGATTGGGTATATGATATTCATGATGGATTGATCAATGATCTTGGGGTGAACTTCACTTGTCCTAAGGACTTACATAATGTGTATCATCTTGATTAACAAGAGAATATAGATTATTATACAAAAGGAGCTTTTTCAATGCTCCTTTTTTTATGCCTATACCTATTAGTTAATATTAAGTTCATATTGGCTTAACAATTTGGTAATATGATAATTTGATATTTGCCATACAAATAAAATCATATCGTGAAAAGGATACTACTAATAATAATTTGTTTTGTTACAGCTATTTCGGTTCAAGCGCAAAAAGCAAAATTGACAGGTAAGGTTACAAACGTAAAAAATGATGTTTTAGTTGGCGTTACACTAACTTTAAAATCCGATAAGAACCAAGTTTCAAAAACAGATATCGAAGGAAGATTTAGTTTTAATATAGACGTAAATAAAGCTTATACATTAGATTTATCTTATGTTGGATACAAAGCAAAATCTATTGATGTTACTGGCGCTACCACTGCTAATGAAGAAATCGTATTAGATGTATTATTAGAGGAGTCTGGAAAAAATTTAACCGATGTAGTGGTTTCTGCTACAAGATCTACTAATAAAGGCGCTACTGACAATGCATTGATTGCATTTCAAAGAAATACCAATACAGTGGCTTCTGTGATTTCTGCAGAATCAATTAGAAGAAGTCCAGATAGAAACACTGCCGAAATCTTAAAAAGAACCCCAGGTGCGTCAATACAAGAAGGCAAATATATTATCGTAAGAGGTTTAGCAGATCGTTATAACCAAGCTATGTTGAATGGTATCTTATTGACAAGTACTGAGCCAGATAGAAAAACTTTCTCATTTGATATATTCCCTTCTCAAATCATTGATAATATCATTATCAACAAAGCATTCGTTCCTGAATTGCCAGGCGAGTGGGCTGGAGGTTTAATTCAGGTAAATACCAAAGATATTCCTACTAAGAATTTTTTTAATATACAAATTGGAACAAGCGCGAATTCTCAAGTAACGGGTAAAGATTTCTTAAAAGATGTAGGCGGAAAGACAGACTGGTTAGGTATTGATGATGGAACAAGATCGTTGCCTTCTGGTTATTCTACAAAATCTAATTTTGACACTGCAAGTAATGGAACAAAAATTGGAATTGGAAAACAAATGTCCAATAACTGGGCACCAGTAATGGTTACCGCGAAACCAAATACGAGTTTACAAATGAACGGTGGATTTGCTGGAACGCTTTGGGGTAAAAAGATTGGAGGTATCATCGGCGTAAACTATTCAAATTCATATCGTCTTCTAGATAATACGAATAATCAAAATGGTTTTACAAATGGAACGTTTTTCCCTATTACAAAGCTGAATGATAAAAAATATATTGAAGACATTAATTTAGGTGCAATAGCGGGGTTATCTCTGTTTTTAAATCCTTTGAATAAGATTAGTTATAAAGCTATTGTGAATGTTAAAACTGCAAATTCTTATAATTCAAGATTTGGTACCGATTATAGTAGACAAGACCTTGTGAAAGGAAATGAATTTGTTTTTGGCCAAAATGTATTTTTTACCAATCAATTAAATGGTGAACATAGCTTATCTCAAAAATTAAAATTCAATTGGTATGGTGCATTTAATATTTTAGATGCTTACACGCCGGACCAAAGGAGAATTTTATACACTAAGAGTGCAAATGGTGTAGACCCTTTTGTGTTGAATATTTCTAATACCTTATCACAACAATCTGGTAGCCGTGTTTTCCAAACATTATCAGATTATATCTATACCGGTGGCGGCGATTTGACTTTAAAAGTGAAGCAACAAACTATTAAAGCTGGTTATATGTTGCAAATTAAAGATCGTATGTATGATGCACAATTATTTGCAGTGTACTTACCAAGAGATAATGCTGCTTTAAGAGCACTAGATGCTGCTTCTGCTTTTGTGCCTCAAAATTTTGGTAATGGATCTGACAATAAGTTTGCTTTCGACGCAATTAAAAATAGAAACTTCAGATACATGGCCAACACCATTTTAAATGCTGGTTATGTTCAATTTGATAATAAATTATCGGATGGTTTAAGAGTAGTTTGGGGATTAAGAGTAGAAGATTTTGATCAATTAGTGGGTTCGGTTAAAAAGTATGATCCTAGACACACTTATTCAAGAGTGACTGATTTCTTACCAGGTGTAAACGCTACACTTAAATTAACTCAAAAAGCGAACTTAAGATTAACTGCTTCTCAGACTGTAATCCGTCCAGAATTAAGAGAATTATCGGCTTTGAATATTTATGATTTTGAATTAAACGCATCTGTTGCAGGTAATCCAGCCTTAAAGCGAACTAAAATAACCAATACCGATTTAAGGTATGAATTATATCCTAGCGCAGGAGAGATGTTTACAGTTGGTGTTTTCTATAAGAATTTTGAAAATCCAATAGAGAGTATCTTTAATGAAGGCTCTGGTGGAGCAAGTTTATTTTCTTTCCAAAATGTATCTAAAGCTACTGCATTTGGTTTTGAAGTAGAAGGTCGTAAAAAATTAACTAATAGATTCACTTTACAAGCGAACGGTTCATATATCAATTCCAAAATTGATGATGCTGCTTTAAATGTAAGCAGGGCTTTACAAGGACAGTCTCCTTATTTGATCAATACAGGATTATTATACGATGTAGTTGAAAAAGGATTCAATATGACTGTATTGTTTAACCAAGTAGGTAAGAGAATTTATCTTGTTGGTGATCTTCAAGCTGGTGCTGCTACTCCAGATGTATTCGAGAATCCAAGAGCTTTAGTGGATTTCCAAATTAGTAAAAAGTTTGCCGAAAAGAAAGCAGAAATTAGATTCACTATTTCAGATCTATTAAATCAAAGACAAATTTTCTATCAAAATAACAATAGCAATACTGGCTTTGATAAAGATGCAGATGCAACTAGATTTTCAAGAAAA
>RFSD01000138.1 GCA_009924165.1 Chitinophagia bacterium
TTTATGATTGAATTTTTAGTCATCTCTATGAGTGTCTTATTGGTACTATTTTTTAGCGTGGTGGTTGTCAATCAAGGAACTATCGCTATCATTACCATGTTTGGCAAGTACCAAAGAATTATGTTACCTGGTTTAAGATTTAAAATTCCTTTGGTGGAAAGTATTTTTAGAAGAGTGAGTATTCAAAATCAAAGTATTGAATTAGAGTTTCAGGCTGTTACTATTGACCAAGCGAATGTATACTTTAAAAGTATGTTATTGTACTCTGTTCAAAATGCCGAGGAAGAGACAATTAAAAAAGTGGCTTTTAAATTTATTAGTAATAAGGATCTAATGCAAGCATTGGTTAGAACCGTAGAAGGAAGTATCAGAGCCTATGTGGCTACAAAGCGTCAAGCTGAAGTATTGACAGCACGCAGGGAGATAGTAGATTTTGTTAAAGAACAAATTGACAATAGTTTAGAGGAATGGGGATACCATTTACAAGACCTTCAAATCAATGACATTACTTTTGACCAAGTGGTGATGGAAAGTATGAGTAAAGTGGTTGCTAGTAATAACTTAAAAGCTGCTGCCGAAAACGAAGGGCAGGCTTTATTGATCACAAAAACAAAGGCTGCAGAAGCAGAGGGTAATTCAATTAAGATATCCGCACAAGCCGAAAAAGAAGCTGCTCAATTAAGAGGTCAAGGTGTTGCCCTTTTCAGACAAGAAGTGGCAAAGGGTATGTCAGAAGCTGCTGAAGAGATGAAACAAGCGAATTTAGATACCAATGTAATTTTATTCAGTATGTGGACCGAAGCGATTAAGAATTTTGCAGAATATGGTAAAGGGAATGTAATATTTTTAGATGGTAGCCCTGATGGGATGGATAAGACCATGAAACAAATGATGGGCTTAATCACCAAAAATGAGAATAATAAATAAAATTTACAACAAGAAGGTAATATCATCAAGGGTCTATGCAGTCAAATGTATAGACCCTTTTTAGTATGGTAAACCTTATACTATTTAGTAGTGTTGATTAGGTATTCTGAACAATTAAAAAATAGGTTGGCATACCTATTGTTATATTAATTGGAAAGGTAATGGCTAGTGCCATTGGCAAAAATAGTCCTGGATTTGATTGGGGCACTGATATTTTCATAGCGGCGGGAACAGCTATATAAGAGGCACTAGCAGCTAGGATTGCAAAAATGAACCGATTAGAAACATCATGGGTAATAAATGAGCTTAACAATGCCACTATACAGCCGTTCACAATAGGTATTACAATGGCAAAAATAACAGGGAACCAACCTAAAGATAAAAACGTTTTTAATTTTTTACCGCTCGTAACTCCCATATCTAGTAAAAAAATGGCAAGAAATCCTTTGAATAAATCATTGGTAAATGGTTTAATACCTTCCGCTTGCTTAGCGCTGGCTAAATAACCAATAATTAAACTTCCAATAATTAATAATACACTTCCATTTGTGAATGAATGCTTGATGGCAGTTCTTTTAGTGATTATTTCATTGTCATCCTTATTAAAAATTGAGATAAGTAATAACCCCATAATAATTGCAGGAGATTCCATTAAAGCCATGATAGCAACCATGTATCCATGTAAATTTAATTGTTGTGCTTCTAGATATGAAACGGCTGTAACAAAAGTTACAGCACTTACCGATCCATAGGTTGCAGCGATAGCACCAGCGTCAAAGACATTAAATTTCTTTTTGAGTATAAAAAATGTATAAAAAGGAATAGCTATGGAAATAAATAATCCAAAAAGCATTGACCACCCAACTTCTAAACTAAGCACTTCATGAGATAATTCTTGACCGCCCTTAAATCCAATCGCAAATAATAAATAGAGTGAAATAAATTTTGAGGAATTGTCTGGAATTTCTAAATCACTTTTTAAATAAACAGCAACGACTCCAAGTACAAAAAATAATAATGCTGGATTGGTAAGATTTTCTACAAGGAGATTAAAATTCATAAATTGATTTATTAAAACTTATTTTATTACCTTATTTTTGAAAATTTAAGTCTCATACCCAAATTTTGATCTTGAATAACGCCATTATGATAGACTGTATTCCCATTTACAAATGTATTGTAAATTTTACTTTTAAAATACATATTTTCAAATGGCGACCATTTACATTTTGATAATAGATTATGCGCGCCTACTTTCCATGAACTATTTAGATCTACTAACACCAGATCTGCATAATAACCTTCCCTAATATACCCCCTGTCTTTAATCTTATATATTTCTGCTACATGATGACTCATTTTTTCAACAATCTTCTCCAAACTTATTTTACCGTTTTGATAGAATTCAAGCATTACAGTTAATGCATGTTGAACAAGTGGCCCTCCAGATAATGTTTGTGTATATAAACCACTTTTTTCTTTAATTGTGTGAGGTGCATGATCAGTGGCAATAATATCAAGATGATTGTCTAAGAGCGCCTTTAATAAGCCATCTCTATCTTCTTTGGATTTAATAGCAGGATTCCACTTTATTTTAGCACCTAAGCTGTCATAATCTATGTCAGAAAACCAAAGATGATGAATACAAGCTTCTGCTGTAATTCTTTTTTCTGAAACGGGTTTTTGATGATCAAATAGCATTGCTTCGGCTAATGTGGATATATGAAATAGATGAAGCCTATTGTCATATTTCTTTGCAATCTCTAATACGCGTTTTGTTGCCATTAAACAAGCCGCTTCGCTACGAATAACTGAATGATATTTGAATGGAATTGCATCACCGTAGATTGATTTATAAAATGCTGTATTTTTTTTAATCGTTTCATCATCTTCGCTATGAAGGGCAATTAGTGTTTCTGATCTTGAAAAAAGTTTTTCAAGAAATGCTGGATAATTCGCTAAAATACCTTCGTCATTATTAAAGTACAAACCATCGTCTGTGATGCCACATACATTTTCATTATCAATCTTAAGAGCTTCTTCTAAATTATCTTGATTGATCCCCATAAAGAAAGAATAATTAGCTAAAGATGTTTTTGATGCAATAGCATACTTTTCTTCTAATAATTCAATGGTTAAAGTATTTGGAATCGTATTTGGCATATCCATAAAGGATGTAATGCCTCCTGCTACGGCAGCGCGAGACTCAGTATATATTGTTGCTTTATGTGTTAAACCTGGCTCTCTAAAATGCACTTGATCATCAATTACACCCGGTAATAAAAATAAATTTTCTGCATTGATGATCTCTGCTCGTTCGTCTGAAATATGATTTGCAATTTTTTCTATTCTTTCTCCAACAATCAATACATCTGCTATGATTATTTTACCCTCATTGACAATACTTGCTTGTTTTATGATTTTTCTATTCATTAGAATTTTTATTTATGGATTGCATTGATCACAATACATTGGATCTTCTTCGGTTTTGTCATAAGGATATACTTTATAATCCTCGTAATTACATTTTTGACAACCATATATATGACTTAAAACAGACCTGGTTGGTGCTTTACATGCACTACAAGGCAAGCCCTCTTTTACACCTATTATGCCAAACCCTGGTGTTTTACATACAGGGCATGTTGTTTTAATTTTTTCGATCAATTTATTTGTAGCAATTTCAATTACCTTTCTTCTTGTTGGATTATACATGGCTCTCATATCCGTTTCTACATAGACTGTATCGGAATGATTGATTAAATGGTTGTATGCTTCTATCAACTTTATCCAAGTTGTGATACCCTTGAAAATAACCTTAAAATCATCTTTTGATTGCCTAAGAATTAATCCGTGAGAAGGGAATCCAACTTTGTTGGCAAA
>RFSD01000139.1 GCA_009924165.1 Chitinophagia bacterium
CACAAAGATATCTTTGTGTAAATAATGTTTAGAAGATGGATTAGCTGAAAAACCCTCCATCCCTTTATTATTTTTTAATACATCAGGATATAAATTAAATGTCTCTCCTGTTTTCTTTTCCTTAAATTTCAATTCAAAATATCTTTTCCCAATCGCATCAAATGTATCTCTTTCATAAGTCACATTATACTTGCCCATATCCGTTTCGATGGTTTCGAATAAAGTCAGGTTTTCTCTTGGGTCACCAACTGGACTATTCTTTTGGGTGGAGTCCACTCTCAAAGGACTTATTCCTGTTGTATTATAGCTCAAAGTGGTTTTATTTGCAGAAGATATAAATATACCTGTCAAGACTAATCCAAATCCAATATGTCCAATGGATGAGCTCGCTGATTTTAATTTTCCTTTTAGGACCACAGACCAATAAGAGATATTTCCAACGATCGCAAAAACAGAAGTCACAATAGCAATGTAAATAGCGCCTAAGAATCCAGCACCTTTATCATCATAGGCAACACCTACAAAAACAAAAATAACAATGCTAATAAGGATAGTGATAATTAATGGCCAGATCATTTGTTTTTTGAAATAAGCCAAAGGAGTTGTTTTGTATTTCAAGAACTGACCTATTGCTGTCAAAGTACCAATAATGATGGCTACAAAAATTTGTACTTGATTGTGCGCAAACTCTGGATCTTCTGGTGGTGCAATTTTAGTGTCAAATATTTTATTGAATACTGGTGTCGAAGTTTTAAGGATAATTACAACTGCAGAAAGTACTAATACCAATGATCCAATCAACATCCAAAATTCTCTACTATCAATTGCATCCTCCTTCACAGGTTCCAGCATTTGTTTGTAACGCACAAAATATAAAACAAAGAATGGAATGACAAAGATGAATAAGAAGAATAGCAATTGTCCATTCATGCCTAAATCGGTGAAAGCATGTACGGAAGTGTCTCCCAAAATACCACTTCTTGTTAAGAAAGTTGAATACACAATTAATAAGAAACTAATACCAAGGAATAAATAAGTGGCTTTTAAACTAGCACCAGTTCTCTTGTATATCATGGCCGTATGAATGCCCGCAACCAAAGTCAACCATGGTACTAAAGAGGCATTCTCTACAGGATCCCATGCCCAATAACCACCAAAGGTCAAACTCTCATAAGCCCAGGCAGCCCCCATCATAATACCTAAGCCCAATATTCCAGCAGAAAAATTGGCCCAAGGCAAAGCAGGTTTAACCCAGTGATGTTCTTTCTTTAATAAACCAGCAACAGCATATGCAAATGGAACAATGGTACTAGCAAATCCTAAAAATAAAATAGGCGGATGAATGACCATCCAATAATTCTGTAATAAAGTATTTAGTCCTGTACCATCTTTTAATAGTTGCACATAATCTGGTCTGGATAAAATTGGCCAATTCATTTCATGTCTCAATAATATAAATGGACTAGAACCAATTTTCACATCAAACACGTACAAGCCAATCACCATGGAGGCAAGCATCAACTGCGCAAAACTTATGACCATCATCACACCAGCTTCATGTGCTTTGGCGCTTTTAATCAAAATCAAACCCAAGACTGCATGCCAGAAACTCCATAATAAAAAACTACCTTCCTGTCCTTCCCAAAAACAACTCAATAAATATTCAAATGGTAAATTTTTATCGCTATGCGTATAAGCATACTTATATTCAAACAAATGATTGTAGATCACATAAAATAAAACCACAAAACTTCCAACCACTGTCAATGCCTCTATCAAAAAAGCGGTTCTTGCTAATTTTTTCCAACTTGCTTCCACCACCAGCTCTTTTGCATAAAATGCTTTTGCAAATGAAAATGTCGCAATTAGAGAAGCAACAAAAGATAAGATGGATAAAAAATAACCTATTTGACCAGGTAACAAATGTTCCCCAATAAACTGAGTTGACTGCATGTTGTAATTTTGATTAGTTGGTAATGGTTACCGGTTGCTCTTTCATTGCATCTGGATTGTCCTTGTATTTAGAAGGGCATTTCATCACTATTGAGCTACACTCAAATGCATCCCCCTGAACACGTCCTTTCAATACCAAACGTTCAGACTTTTCCATATCTGTGGGCATGGTATTTCGATAAACCACTGCAATTTTTCCGCCCAAGCTATCTTCTACATTAAATTTTAACAAATTAGGATCTTTTACTGGATCGTATTGAACAGGCACAGATTTATCCATTTTTACGATCAAATTCACATATTTCCCTTCTTTTTGCTTTGCAGAGGCAACTGTTTCATAGCTACTTAAATCGCCTGTATAGCTTATTAACACTACAATTGCTGCAGCAATTAAGACCAATAAAATAAGATGTGTTTTCTTCATACCGCAAAGTTAACTAAATGGCCTTAAATTGCATCAAATTTTACGCATCTCATAAACTATAATTATGCGCCTTTTTGACTATATCATTGTATGCAAAAGTCCGGATTTTAAGAACGTAGACCGTGTCAGTCAATTGATGCTTCTGATCACTTTAATGGCGCTTTCTTATGCCCTTTATGCTGGCTTATATCCAAGTCCTGGCTTATTAATTGCCATCATGACTTCGGTGGCAAGTTGGTGGATTTTTTGCGTTTACCAGAAGATAAAGGGAGGCGTCCCTTATTACCGTTTAGGATTGGTATTTGCTTCTTGGGGATGGTTTTTACTACCCAACGCTTTATTGATAGCTGGTGTGTTCCTGATTGCAGCGCTTTTTGAACGTCAAGTGAAATTTCCATATGAATTAGCAGTAGACCCTGCAGGTGTCTTAGTGAACACCTTTCCCAAAAAATTGTACCCATGGGCAGAAATCAATAATATGCTGATTAAAGACGATTATATTACAATCGATTTCAAGAACAATAAATTGATCCAAAAACAAATCAACGAGCCTGTGACTGAAACAATCAAAAACGAATTCAATGCTTTTTGCGCTGAGCATCTAGCTAAAACCAAATAATTATGGCATTAACTGAGTCCCCTTATTTATTGTATTCTGACGGAGAAGGTAACATCTTTGAAGATGAAACCTTGTATGTAGTTGGTAGAGCTGGATGGGATGCCTATCCCATTCCAGAGGAAGACTGGATTCCCTTACCCGAAGGTGGAAGCTTATATGAATTACCTGGCAGAAGAGGTATAGGAATTGATGTTGAAACTGGTGAAATGCGTTTATGTGAAAAAGGTTGGGCTGTAGCAGCATTCATCCCTCCTGCGCATACTGGATTGTATATTGCAGCATATGAGTCTTTACCAGAAGCACCATTGTTGCCCTTATTTTGTTATACAGCCGTTGGTTGGTTAGATGGTATTAATTATGTACCTGCTGTTAGAATTGAGCAAGATATTCGCCAAGATTGTGAAGGCTATGATCAAGAAACAATTGATTATGGAGCAGCTCATTTATTAAAAACCTATGGTGAGAATAGATTGGTTCAACACCTGATGCAAAACTGTTGCATGACCTATCATTGTCCAGCAGCAAGAAATTTTGCGATGGGAAGATGGGAATGCCCTATCCCTATTTCACCTGCTTGTAATGCAAATTGTATTGGCTGTATTTCATTCCAACCAATTGAGGAAGAAATTGTTTCTAACCAAGAACGTTTATCATTTAAACCTACTGCTGCCGAAGTGGTAGAATATACGGTTCCACATTTAATGTCGGCACCTTTTCCAATAATCAGTTTTGGTCAAGGTTGTGAGGGTGAACCATTGTTAATGTGGGAGACCATCAA
>RFSD01000140.1 GCA_009924165.1 Chitinophagia bacterium
TTATTAACGTTTAAAGGTTTAGAATTAAGAAATGGCGAATAGTGCAGATTTAATTTGGGCAAATTGTTTAAAGATCATCAAGGATATTGTTGAATGGCAACATTACAAAACTTGGTTCGAGCCAATCCAGCCAGTTGAATTAAAAGACCAGGTCTTAATGATCCAGGTACCTAGCCAATTTTTTTACGAATACATAGAGGAGCATTACGTGAATCTTTTAGCAAAAACCTTAAAGCGTGAGCTTGGAAAGGATGCTAGATTAGAATACCGTATCATGGTGGACAGTGGAGCGAATGGTTCAAAGAATAAAGGTTCTATGGATTTGCCAGCAAGTGGCATGAAAACATACAATAACAACGAGATGAATTTCCCGTTGGTAATTGACAGCCCAGTGAAGAATCCTTTTGTGATTCCAGGGTTGAAGAAAATGCAAATTGATCCTCAATTAAATCATAATTACACTTTTGATTCATTTATTGAGGGGGATTGTAATAGAGTAGCCCGTCGTGCTGGTAAAACAGTGGCAGAAAAGCCGGGTGCAAACTCATTTAACCCATTGGTGATTTATGGTGGGGTAGGATTAGGAAAAACACATTTAGCCCAAGCCATTGGAAACGATGTTAAACGCATCCACCCAAACAAAGTGGTTTTATATGTAAGTTCTGAGAAATTCATCAATCAGTTCCAAGACCATAGCCGTAACAACGCCATCAACGATTTTATACATTTTTATCAATTAATAGATGTGTTGATTATTGACGATGTTCAATTCTTCAATAGAGCAGAAAAATCTCAAGATGCATTCTTTGCCATCTTTAACCACTTACATCAAAGTGGCAAGCAGTTAGTATTGACTTCTGATAAAGCACCAAAAGATTTAGAAGGATTACAAGAGCGTTTATTAAGCAGATTTAGATGGGGTTTGAGTGCAGATATTCAAGTACCAGATTACGAGACAAGAATAGAGATATTAGAAAAGAAGATGAAAGCCGATGGCTTAGATATGCCTAAGGAAGTGGTGAAGTATGTGGCATACAATATTAACACGAATGTAAGAGAATTAGAAGGTGCATTGATTTCATTATTAGCACAATCTTCTTTGAATAAAAAAGAAATTGACGTTGAATTAGCGAAGAAGGTATTACGCAACTTTGTGAAAACAAGTAGTAAAGAAATCACGATCGATGCCATCCAGAAAATGGTATGTGAATTCTTTGAAGTGCCTTATGACAAATTGTTACAAAAAACACGTAAGCGTGAGATTGTACAAGCACGTCAAATCACTATGTACCTTGCAAAAGCATTCACTAAGAATTCATTAAAAACAATTGGAGAGCATTTTGGCGGACGTGATCACACAACCGTTATCCACTCTTGCCAAACTGTGAAGGATTTAATGGATACTGACTCTATGTTTAGAGAGAATGTGATGGAGTTGACACAGAAAGTTCAGTTGGCAGCGATGTAGGATCAAACATTGACCGAAGCTCCTGATAATAAGCAAATAAGATATTGGTCCGGAATGAACTTTATTTAGTTTATTCCGGACTTTTTTTAGGATTTTAACTTACTTGTGCTTATTTTTGCACCCCTCGAAAGAGGTTTCGGAGGAGAGGTGGATGAGTGGCTGAAATCAGTAGTTTGCTAAACTGCCGTACGGGTTAAACTGTACCAAGGGTTCGAATCCCTTCCTCTCCGCTCTTAAGTTCTTATCTAGGATTATACACCGGTTAACAATATTTACAATGCAAATTGTAATAGGAACGGGAAGTAGCGCAGGCCGGTAGCGCACTTGGTTTGGGACCAAGGGGTCGCAGGTTCGAATCCTGTCTTCCCGACCAAAAAAGAAAGCAATAGCCTCAACGAAAGTTGAGGCTTTGTTATTTCATGAATAAGCTATTCAAGCTCGCTTGAAATCGCGCATGAGTGAAATAACAAAAAGCCTAATGAATACATTCATTAGGCTTTTGCTTTTATGCTTTTGCACCGAGGGAAGAAAAGGATCACCGAACAAAGTGAGGTAATCCTTTATGCTTTTGCACCGAGGGAAATTTTCAAGCACATTTAAAACTTGAAACTGCCCATTTCAATAAACTATTATTCTCATTAGGCAAATCCAATTTCTTTTTAATATTATATCGATGATTACGAATGGTTTTTTCAGAGAGGTACAATAAATCCGCAATCTCTCTACTCTTTTTTTGTTGGGCAATTAAATTAAGTATTCGATTTTCCATTCTAGTTAATCCTTGAATACCTAATTGAATGGCGACTTCTAAATGGATGATTTTACTTTGTTCCATGGCTTATACATTTTTAGAGTATAAACCTATTCCAATAAAAATTATTTTAAATTAAACAAGTTTAATAACTAACAAGGGTAAAGCATCTCTTAAACTAATTTAATAGGCTTATTTATTTTTTAAAATCGGTTTCAGCACTTCAAATTTTCCATCAATCGCCTGCGCATTGTATTTTAACCCAAGAATATGTGCCACCAAAGGATAAACGTGTACGTTTTCAAAACCATCTATCGTTAGTCCTTTTTTAAACGCAGGTCCCCAAGCCATAAAGCTTGCTCTCATTTCCACTTCTTTGTTATCAAATCCGTGTTTACCTGGAGTTGGTTTTCTTGTGCCAAGATTAAATACTTGATGAATCGTATTAGGCACTAAAATAAGATCACCTAAACGGTTAAATCTATCATCTGACTTTTTATAATGCCAATGGGCAGGGGTTTCATCTAATTTGTATGTGGTGAATTGAGTGTCTTGTTTTAATGCTTGATAAGTTGATTCTATCTTACTTGGATCCTTTGCATACAAATGTAGCAATGCATCACTCCAAGGCACATTAAAATCATTTTTATTCACTGCAGTAGGTAAACCTATTGTATTGTCTACATCCACTGTTGTCATGCCATGATCTGAAACAAAAACATAATTGATAGGCAAGTTCAAAGGGGCTAGTGCTGCTTGTAAAGCATTGATGCTGCTATCTACATACTGCACAGATTTTTTTACCCTAGGATCTTCTGGTCCATATGTATGTGCATCATGATCCACATCTGGAAAATAAAAAGTAATCATATGTGGACGTCTATCTTCAGGAAGCATCAACCAATTTTTGACCGCTTGGATCCTTGTTCCAATAGCTGTTTTTTCATTGTAAATATAATGATAGGTAGGTTTGATACCTTGTATATCCGCTTCTGATGCCACCCAAAAAAAACTAGCCGATAACATTTTTTGTTGTTCTGCTAATACCCATAATGGGGTGCCGCCATACCATTTACCCTCGGCTACCATTTTCTTATTGGCCATGCTATATTGTTGACCAGTTGGAACATCTATGTAAGTGTTATCAACCAAGCCATGGTGCGAAGGGTACAATCCAGTCACAATGGTATAATGGTTGGGGAAAGTCACAGAAGGATAAGAAGGTTGCATGTATTTAGCTCGAACCCCAGTTTGACTTATGGTTTGTAAGAATTTTGCCTCGTATTTTTCTGTAAAGTCTGCTCTAAATCCATCTGCCGAAATCAATATCACATATGGTTTTTTATATTGACTTGGATCGTTTTTGGTCAAAGGATTAATTTGTTCTGTTGTGTCTTGAGCAAACATAGCGCCTGTCAAAACCAATTGTAATAAAATGATACTTAATCTTTTGCCACAAAAAAACATGAATT
>RFSD01000015.1 GCA_009924165.1 Chitinophagia bacterium
TTGCATAAAACGAATTCACCATCACTGTTCCGTTTGTATTATTAATTTTCAGACGGATATCATCTAAGACTAAGTTATTGTTCACTATTGGTGTTTCAATCACTTCCGAACCATCTGCAGCCATATACAATAAGCTTACCACTGGTGCGGCATTTGGCTGTTCTACATTTCTTAAACAAAATAAATTGCCTTTATTATCTATTGCAAAATCCGAAAGATTACTTTTTTTATTTTGCGCATTGATGCTGATAGATGCTTCATTTAATTTACCAAATGGCGTACTCAATGCCATTGTTTTAATTTTAATGGAAGCTGGATTAGTTGTATTTACACTAAAATATAGCAACTTTGATCGATCCTCACTTTCAATTAAATTAAAAACTTTCGTGCCTGATCCTGGACGAATTTTTTCTGCCGTATCAATCATTGTTGGAGCACCAACTATTTGTCCTTTTTCATCTAATTCTGCTACCATTGCATACACCGTTGTAGCTGCTTGAAATTGATAAAAAGCATACACCCTATTTGATTTTGTAACAAACTCAAGTGCATTAAATTTTTTTGGTAAAAAAACTAAATCGTTTTGTTGCACCAATTGCATTTGATCATTGTATTGCTTTCATTTCTGTAAAACCCCCAACTATAAAACCAGCTAATCCATCCAACAAACCAGCGTTTTTACACTGAATTAGCATGCGGTCCACGTTATAATGATACTCCCCAACGTCTTCGATGCATAAAATTTTACCCTTTGTATCCAATTGATTTTTGCTGCCAATTAAATGGGTCATCAAGCATAAATTGCCCCCTACTAATACTCCTTCCGAATAGCCTAGACGATTGGATGGATGGGCTTTTGCTTGCACAGGCGCTGCTGCTCCCTCCAGCATTTGTTTCAATGCCAGGATATAAGGAAGTCCTGCATCACCCTTGCCAAATGCTGCGGACATTGGCCCATGGATGCTTTGGATTCCCTGTTTTTGTAAAGCCGCATGTAAGATGGTAATATCACTAAATCCAATCACCCATTTAGGATGGGCCTTGATTTTTGTAAAGTCCAATTGCGAAACTATTCTACTCAATCCATATCCCCCACGTGCACATAAAATAGCATGAATTTCAGGGTCGTCCATCATGGACTGCAATTCATTTTGTCGATCTAAATCGGATGCGGCAAAATGCCCAAATTTAGTCCCTACCGTCTTCCCAATACGCACCTGATAGCCCCATGACTCAAGGACTTGAGCACAAATAGTCACTTTTTCTAATGGAATGGCACCAGCCGGACAAAGAATGCCAATGGTGTTGCCAGGAGTCAGTTTAGACGGTTGAATCATACCACAATATTAAGTACTTTTGCTGCAATGAACACGCCAAAAAGATATTTGATTACAGCAGCGCTTCCTTATGCAAATGGTTTAAAGCATATTGGCCATTTAGCGGGTGCTTATTTACCAGCCGACATTTATGTTCGTTATTTAAAAGCGCAACAAAGAGACGTTGTTTTTGTATGTGGTAGCGACGAACATGGAACAGCAATTCCTATCCAAGCAACCAAAGAGGGTAAAACTGCTCAAGCCATTATTGATAAATACCACCCCATCATTGAACAAAATTTCAAGGATCTGGGAATTGCTTTTGATATCTACCACAGAACAAGCGACCCATTACACCATGCTACTGCCTCTGAATTTTTCAAAAACTTAGAAGCAAAAGGTGATTTAGAAATAAAAACCTCGGAACAATATTTTGACGAAGCCACTAATACTTTTTTAGCAGACCGATATATCAAAGGCACATGTCCTAGTTGTGGTCATAAAGAAGCTTATGGAGATCAATGTGAAAAATGTGGAAAGACTTTGAGTCCCGAAGAATTGATCAATCCAGTGAGTACATTAAGTGGTCAAGCACCTATTAAAAAAGAAACATCGCATTGGTACTTACCTTTAAATAGACATGAGGATTTTTTACGGGATTGGATCTTAAAAGAGCATGCAAATGATTGGCGCCCTGCAGTATTGGGTCAGTGCAAAAGCTGGATTGACGGCGGTTTACAAGCAAGAGCAGTGACACGTGATTTGGATTGGGGTATTAAAGTGCCTGTTGCGGGAGGCGAAGGAAAAGTACTATACGTATGGTTTGACGCACCTATTGGATATATCAGTGCTACTAAGCAATGGGCACTTAATAATCATAAAGATTGGACACCATATTGGAATGACAAGGATACAAAATTGGTACACTTTATTGGTAAAGACAATATTGTATTTCATTGTATCATCTTTCCTGTGATGTTGAAATTGAATGGGAATATTTTACCAGAAAATGTGCCAGCCAACGAATTCATGAATTTAGAAGGCGATAAGATGAGTACTTCTAGAGGATGGAGTATCGAAATGGATGATTATATCAACAAGTGGATTAAGAAAGATAATGGTGGAGATGGACTTGCAGATAGTTTGCGTTTTTACCTCACTTCTATCGCTCCTGAATCTAAGGATAGTGAATTTACGTGGAAAGGTTTTCAAGAATCTGTGAATGGAGAATTGGTCAGCATATTTGCCAATTTTGTCAACAGAACTTGGGTATTAATGCATAAACTATGCAATGGTAAAGTGCCTCCTTTTCATACTGATTTAATTGCAGCAGAAGCAGCAAGTGATAATACCACAGATAGTTTCAAAGGAATGATGGAAACAGTTAAATTATCCAAAGAAAAGATCACCAATTTATTAGAGCAATATAAATTTAGAGAAGCCCAATTTGAATTGATTGACCTTGCTAGAAAAGGAAATCAATACATGCAAAAGCAAGAACCATGGATTGTGGCCAAGACATTGGATCAAAATCCTGATGCACAAAAGATCATCGATAATACGATACATTGTTGTTTACAATTATGCGCGAATCTTGCCATACTTGCACAACCTTTCATTCCATTTACTGCAAAGAAAATGTGTTACATGATGAAAGTAGTAGATAAAATGTTAGAATGGGAAAATGCAGGAAAATTTGATTTATTAAAAGTAGGCTACTCCTTACGTGCGCCTGAATTACTTTTTAGAAAAATAGAGAACGAAGAAATTGATGCTGAATTAGCCCAGTTACAAGCCAATGTAGCTGCTAAAAAAACAACTATGGAAAATACAAACATCGAACCTGCAAAAGACAATGGCTTAAAACCAGAAATCGTTTTTGATGATTTTGGTAAAATAGATTTACGCGTAGGTAAGATTATAGAAGCCAAGAAAGTAGAAAAAGCGGATAAATTGTTGGAGCTTTTAGTTGACCTTGGATTTGAGCAAAGAACCATCCTATCAGGCATCGCAATGCATTTTAAACCCGAAGAGATTGTAGGTAAGCAGGTGACGATTGTGGCCAATTTAGCACCTCGTAAAATGCGTGGAATCGAAAGCAAGGGCATGATCTTAATGGCCGAAGATGCTGCTGGTAAATTATACTTTGTTAGCCCTAGCGAAGCGATTGCTGCAGGAAGCACGATTGCTTAAATACATTCTTTTAATTCCTTCTCGGTATAAGCTAATCCATATTGTTTTAACACATCATCTGGTACACCCTGCCATTGATTCGGCACATTACCCATATAACCAAGGTCTTTAATACCAATCTCTGAAGTATAATAACCCGTTGTTACTAAGTCTCTCATTTTATTGAAAAAGCTTACGCCTTGTGCTACTTCTGGCTTTGCTTTTTTAGGATAAGCAATTTCGTCTACGATACCAATTTGTTGTGCACTCGTGCAACTCACAAAAGACTTACCATGCTTTTTGAAACTATGTAGATCTAACCATCTTAAGCCACCTCTTACAGGTACTTGATGTTCTGGCATATCTTTTACAATGAATTCAATGAACTCAGGCACTTTCGCTTCGGAAGCAGAACCACTTGTTTCGTCTTTTGGCATAATGATATCGCCCAAAACAATGATTGTCGCCATCTCGTGTTCATCAAAGAATTTTGGCTCAGCATTTATTTTCACCAAATAATCTTTTTCTTCCTGCATTCTGTCATCCAAATTATATTCAGCAACAGTTGTTTTCTCGCTTTTACAAGCCTCTATCACAACACCTGCTGAAACTGTTCCAAGTATTAATGCTTTGATGGATTTTCTTCTGTCCATGGTAATTAGTTTTAAAGATTTTGTTTTTGTAACTGATCCAAAATGTATTCAGATGTTCGCATTGACAATGCCAAGATCGTCCATGTGATATTTTTGTCTGCTTGAGACGTAAACACAGAACCATCTACACAAAATAAATTTTTACAATCATATGCTTGCCCCCATGCATTCAATGGTGCAGTTTTTTTATCTGATCCCATACGCACCGTACCAGCTTCATGGATGATATTTCCGGGATTTGATAAACCATAATTATTGGTGGCATCATCCTGATCGCCCCATGTAATTACTGCGCCCATTTCGTGCATGATTTCACGGAATGTTTCTTTCATATGTTTTGCTTGCTTGATTTCATATTCAGAATTCTTACAATCAAAATTTAAAACCGGAATACCATATTTATCAACCACATTTGGATCTATCTTACAATGGTTTTCAAAACGTGGGACTGCTTCACCACGTCCACCCATACCTACACTCGCACCGTAAAAGAAACGTACGTCTTCTTTTAATGAGCTTCCATATCCGCCCTCCTCTTTTGTTTTTCCATTCACTTTGAATTTTCCATTCAATCCTTGTGTACCCATGCCAAAGCCATAGCCTGGCTGGCTCATACCGCCCCAATATTCAATATGGTAACCACGTGGGAAATCTAATTTTTTATTATCTAACCACCATGGCGTATACACATGCATACCACCCACTCCATCTTCGTTATAACGCTTACGACCCATTAAATTAGGAATTACACCACCTAATGCTGCTCCAGTTGAATCATGTAAATAATGACCCACTACTCCAGAACTATTCGCTAATCCGTTTGGATGTTTTTGTGATTTTGAATTCAATAATAAACGTGCGGTCTCGCAAGTACTTGCACCAAGTATCACCACTTTTGCATTGATCTGGTATTCTTGTTTATCCATTTTGTTTACATAAGAAATACCTTTTGCTTTTCCTTCATTGTCGGTCAAGACTTCACGCGCCATGGCTCCTGTGATCATATCTACATTCCCTGTCATGACTGCTGGTTTAACCAACACTGATGAAGAAGAAAAATCACCATAGACTTTACATGAACGATTACATTGACCACAATAAAAACAAGCACCACGCTCGTCGTTAATTTTTTTTGTTAAAATGGATAAACGAGAAGGGATCACAGGGATATTAATGCCAGTAGCCGCTTTCTTAAACATCAATTCGTGTAGTCTTGGTTTTGGAGGTGGCAAGAAAATGCCGTCAGGATCATTTTCCAAACCTTCATTTGTTCCGTATACACCAATTAACTGATCTATTTTATCATAATATGGTTTTACATCTTCATAACCAATTGGCCAATCATCTCCCAAACCATCGATGCTCTTTCTTTTAAAATCTTTGGGGCCAAATCTTAATGAGATACGTCCCCAATGATTGGTACGTCCGCCCACCATTCTTGCTCTCCACCAATCAAAATGATCGGAACCTTTTGTTTGTGTGTAAGGCTCGCCGTCAATTTCCCAACCCCAGAAGGAAGCATCGAAATCACCGAAGGGTCTCATTTTAGTACTTGCCCCGCGACGTGGTGAATCCCATGGATTTTTCATCTGAGAAGAATGCTTTGCAGGATCAAAATCCGGACCTGCTTCTAGTAAACATACTTTCAATCCTGCTTTAGCTAAAACATAAGCAGCCATTCCACCTCCTGCACCAGAGCCAACTATGACTGCGTCATAATTTTTAGGCGCTACTTTAACTTGAAAATCTGACATAATTGAATCGTTTTTCTAGTGATCATTTGAACTATGAATTTACTAGTTTTTATTTATGGTTGGATACTTTTTATATGAATGTTTTGGAACAAAAATCCCCACCCATTTATGGGTTGGGATTTAAAAAAATCCCCACCGTTTTGGGTGGGGATTAAAATCATCAGAGATTAAAATTTCGAGGACCTAACTGCATCCCATGCTTGTTCCGCAGTTTAAACATTTGTAACAAGTACCGCTACGAATAGTGATATGTCCACAAGTGCTACAAGCAGGTGCATCGCTTTGCATGCTCTTTGCTGCTGCAGTAATATTGTCCATTGAGCCGCCTTCGTTCACAGCTGCTACCACATTTGCTTTTGCAGCAGTTGCTTGAGTAGCTGGTGCAGTTACGCGAATGCTACTCAGTTCAGGCTTTCCCACAAGGGTGATATCTCCCTCCTCTCCTAAGTTCTCTACTGTAGGCTTATCTAATACATGTACTAAATCGGTTCTGCCTAAGTATTCATAAGCTAATGAACGGAAGATGAAGTCCACAATAGATGTGGTTGTTTTAATATTTGGATGATCCACCATACCTGATGGTTCAAATTTTGTGAATACAAACTTATCAACGAACTCTTCTAAAGGCACACCATATTGTAAGCCAACAGAAATAGAGATCGCGAAGCAGTTCATTAAGCTACGAAGGGTTGAACCTTCTTTTGCCAAGTCAATGAATAATTCACCAACTGTTCCGTCGTTATATTCTCCTGTTCTTAAGAACAATACTTGACCACCAATGCGTGCTTTTTGTGTAAAGCCACGACGCTTAGCTGGTAAGGATTTGCGCTCAACAATACGAGATAATTGACGCTTCAACACCGTATCAGTTGAAGTGGTCATTCTCTTTTGTACTTCTTCCAATAATTCGTCTACTGTTAAGTTGCTCAAGTCTACCATTTGAGAAGTTGATACTTCTTCTGACGCTTCAGCGCTATCTGTTTTTGTTTTCTTGTCAGATTTTGTAGATAGTGGTTGGCTTAATTTAGATCCATCACGATAGATCGCATTTGCTTTCAAACCTAATTTCCAACTCATTAAATAACTGTCTGCAATTTCTTCAACTGTAGCTTCGTGTGGAAGGTTAATTGTTTTAGAAATTGCACCAGATAAGAATGGTTGACAAGCCGCCATCATTCTGATATGACCGTGTGCATGAATATATCTAACACCTTTTTTACCATTTTTATTTGCACAATCAAAGATGGACAAATGCTCGTCTTTCAATAATGGTGCACCTTCTACAGTCATTGTACCACAAACATAATCGTTGGCAGCATCAATTTGATCTTCTGTAAATCCTAAAGCCTCTAATAAATTAAAACTCCAGTCTGCAAATACTTCTTCCTTGAATCCTAATCTTGTTAAACAAGCGTCACCTAGAGTGAAGCGGTTAAAAATGAATCCAATTTCAAATGCAGATTTAGCAGCACCATTTAATTTATCAATTTCTTCTTGTGTGAAACCTTTTGCCAGTAAACTTTTATTGTTGATATAAGGTGCGCCTTCGAAGCTTGCATGACCTACCGCGAAGTTGACGATTGCATCATTTTCGGCTTGTGTATATCCTAAATTCTTTAATGCTTGAGGTACAGATTGGTTGATGATTTTGAAATAACCACCACCAGATAATTTCTTGAATTTAACCAAGGCAAAATCTGGCTCAACACCTGTTGTATCGCAATCCATTACTAAACCAATGGTTCCTGTTGGTGCGATAACAGTTGTTTGTGCATTTCTGTAACCATATTTTTCCCCTAATTTAACTGCATCATCCCAAGCTTTGGTTGCTGCTTTCAATAAATAGTCAGGAGTGAACTGTGCTTTAATCCCTTGAGGCTTAATTTCAAGACCAACATAAGCGTCTTCTGCATCATAAGCAGCTGCACGGTGGTTACGCATTACACGCAACATATCTTCCTTATTCTCTTGGTATTTATCAAAAGCGCCCAGGAACGAAGCCATCTCAGCAGAGGTCTTGTATGCTACACCAGTCATGATTGCAGTAATTGCACCAGCAATACCACGTGCTTCTTCACTATCATAAGCAATACCACTAACCATCAACATAGAACCTAAGTTCGCAAAACCTAAACCAGTTGTTCTATAGTCATAAGATAATTGTGCTACTTCTTTAGAAGGGAACTGCGCCATTAAAATAGACACTTCTAAAACGGTCTGCCATAATCTTGTTGTATATTCAAAACCTTCTACATCAAATGAATTATCTGATTCGTTGAAGAATTTTCTTAAGTTGATAGAAGCCAAGTTACAAGCAGTGTTGTCTAAGAACATGTACTCAGAACATGGGTTAGATGCATTGATACGGCCACCCTTAGGACAAGTATGCCATTCGTTGATTGTCGTATCATATTGAGTGCCAGGATCCGCACAACGCCATGCAGCGTTTGCAATTTGCTCCCATACTTCTCTTGCTGGAACAGATTTCATCACACGACCATCGGTACGTGCCTTTAATTCCCAGTTGCCATCTTCTGATAAAGCTTTGAAGAAGCTATTTGGAATACGTACAGAGTTGTTTGAATTTTGGCCCGAAACAGTTGCATAGGCTTCTCCTTCATATCCATTGTCATAACCTGCAGCAATTAAGGCAGCTACTTTATCTTCTTCTTGTACTTTCCAGTTAATGAATTCTAATACTTCTGGATGATCTAAATCTAAACAAACCATTTTAGCGGCACGACGTGTTGTACCACCAGACTTGATCGCACCAGCAGCACGGTCTCCAATTTTCAAGAAGCTCATTAAACCGCTTGAAGATCCACCGCCAGATAATTTTTCGTTGGCTCCTCTAATTTGAGAGAAGTTCGTTCCAACACCAGATCCATATTTAAAAATTCTTGCTTCTCTTGTCCATAAGTCCATGATTCCACCCTCGTTTACTAAATCATCACTCACACTCAAGATAAAACATGCATGTGGTTGAGGGCGCTCATAAGCACTCGTTGAACGCTTTAATTGCTTGTCAGTTGGGTCTACATAATAGTGCCCTTGTGCACCACCTGTAATACCATAGCTTTCGTGTAAACCCGTATTAAACCATTGTGGTGAGTTTGGCACACATGCTTGGTTTAAAATACTATAAACTAACTCTTCGTAAAATATTTGTGCATCGTTGGCTGTGGTGAAATAGCCATAACGCTCTCCCCAAACTCTCCAACAGTTAGCCATACGATGTGCCACCTGTTTGACTGTTGTTTCTCTACCCAAAGAACCATCGGCTTGAGGTACCCCCGCTTTTCTGAAATATTTTTGTGCAAGGATATCCGTTGCAATTTGGCTCCATTGTTTTGGCACTTCCACATTCGTCATCTCGAATACTTTCTCTCCATTCGGATTTTTGATTACACTATCTCTGTAATCATACTCAAATTGATCAAATGGACTCACCCCATCGATGGTGAATTTGCGCTTAAACTCTAAGCCTTTTTTTGTTTTTGTGTTAGCCATGGTCTGATCTGTTTTTTGATAGTAATTTAGGGTTCCCTCGCATCGATTTAAAAAACCATAGCGGGTAGACGAAAATATAGTGCTCTGATGAGACTTTAGCAACTGAAATATCAACAGGTGTGGAAAATTGATGTGGAAAATTCCGAATCAACTACCCCTGTTGACTTGCATGATTTATCCCCACAAAATGTTAGTTTCTTGAGAAAAAAAACCCTGATGAATCGATTTTTTTTGTAATAGATAAGTAAGTGAAGCATTGTATGATTAAAATAGATAATTTTGTGACAGATGAACAACCCAGTATACCAAAATATCTTAGATAAAAAAGCAAAACAACATAAAGCATTTGCAGTCTTAATAGACCCTGACAAGCTTGATGTGGTTAATTTACAGAAGACAATTGATCTTGCTGTACAATTTAAAATAGACTTTATTTTTGTAGGAGGTAGCTTGGTTGTGACGGATACTTTAGACCAAGTTGTCTTTCAAATCAAAGAAGCCTGTGATATACCTGTTGTACTTTTCCCAGGATCCCCTGACCAGATCACCCCAAAGGCGGACGCTTTATTGTACCTTTCTTTGATTTCTGGAAGAAATCCTGAATTACTGATTGGCCAACATGTGATTAGTGCCCCATTTGTTAAGCAAAGTGGCTTAGAAATTATACCTGTCGGTTATATGTTGATTGATGGAGGATCTCCAACCACAGTCTCTTATATTTCCAATACCAACCCAATTCCTGCGAATAAAAATGATATTGCAGCTTGTACCGCCATGGCTGGTGAGATGTTAGGCTTAAAAGTGATTTATATGGATGCAGGCAGTGGTGCAAAAAACGCCATACCTACAAGTATGATCCAACAGGTTGCAAAGCACATAAAAGCACCCATCATTGTTGGTGGTGGCATCACAACACCCGAAAAAGCAATTGAAAACTGCAAAGCTGGCGCAGATATTATTGTAGTTGGTAATGCTATTGAAAAAGACCCGCTCTTAATCCAAATGATTGCAGATGCAATTCATGGCTTGAATTAAGCTCAATTAGAAACTCATCATTTCTTTGAATTTCACCGTTTGGCGTCTGCTGATCTCAATTTTTTCTCCTCCTTTCAATTCTACTAATAAGCCTCCATTAAAGTAAGGCTCAATTTTTTCAATCCAATGCAGATTGATGATATGTTTGCGATTGGCTCTAAAAAATACACGATCGTCCAGTCTTTCTTCTAATGCATTGAGCGATTTTAAAATAAGTGGCTTGTTGGAAGAGAAATATACTTTCGCGTAATTGCCAACACTTTCAAACAATCTAATTTCTGCTAATTTAACAAACCAGCAACGTTCTCCGTCTTTAACAAAAACCTGATCTACTTCGGTTAATGGCCCTCTGCTTATACCCAATAAACTTGCTTGTTCTAATGCAATTTCTGATTGTAATTTTTGAATAGCGTCGGCTAATCTTTTAGGGTCAATTGGTTTTAATAAATAGTCCAAAGCATTCACCTCAAAAGCTTTCAACGCAAACTCATCATAGGCTGTGGTAAAAATAACACGTGGAGATTTTTCAATTTCAGCCAATAAATCAAACCCAGTTTTACCTGGCATTTGTATATCTAAAAAAATAAGATCTGGTCTTGATAAATCAATTTTTTCTACTGCTTCATCTACATTACTGGCTTCGTCAATGATCTGAATACCTGGATATTGTTCCAGTAATTTTTTCAACTCATTACGTGCTAGTCTTTCGTCGTCAATAATAATTGCTTTGATGGGCATGGTGTACTATTTTTTACTATGAGGCAATTGGAATAATTAATTTAGCGGTGACCTGTGTTGGTTGGCTTTGATAGATTTCAAATAAAGCGTTTCCGCGATATAGAATATTTAGTCTATTTTTTGTGCTCTGTAAACCAAATCCATCACGACCCACTTCCTGATCTAATACACCAGTATTTTGAACCATCAATAAATGTTTATTGTCCTCGAAGGTTGAAATAATTTTAATCAAACAATTACCTGGCTGCTTGCTTAGTCCATGCTTAATTGCATTCTCCACTAAGGTTTGTAACATCATGGGTGGCATTTGATTGGAACGTGTATTGTCATCAATAGCATATTCCACAATCAATCGATCTGCAAATCTGATATACTCCAATGCAAGATAATCCTTCACAATATTTAATTCTTTTTCTAAGCTTGTGACTTCAGATTGGTCTGCTTGAATACTGCTTCTTAAAATATTACTCAACTCTGTGATAGCTTGTCTTGCACGTTGTGGATCCTCGTCTACCAATGCTCTAATACTGTTTAGAGCATTGAAAATAAAATGAGGATTTATTTGAGACTTAATGGTCTTAATTTGTAATTCCTTGATTAAACTTTCAAGTTTGACTTTTTGAATTGCTTCGGAATTCGTGAACTCAATATAATGCCATAAAATATAAATAGATACCCATACAAAAATAATGGGTGTATCAATCACCAAACTAATTAAAAAGCGTCTTTCCAAACTTACTTTCCTAGTAGCATCGTATAATTTTAAAATTTCGACAGCATAACTTGTCAAAAAGCTATACACACTTGCAAAGGTCAATAATAATGCAAGTAGCTGTCCCCATTTAAAAGTAGGCATGGGAGGATGCAGTGATAAAGCCAGCATCGCTTTTCTAAACAAATGCGTAACGATGATGCCTAATAAAACATTGGCAATTAAACGTGGATAAAAAACAGCGCTTAACTGTTTCTCGAGCATATAGGAGAAAAAGATAATTGTCAGACCATAAGTCATCCAACCTCCTATCTGACAGATCCAATAAATTGATTGATGTTTTTTCACCTCTCAAAATTAAACCCTATGATACGATATTGGGTTAATTTATTGGATTAATGGTCAAATTGATGTTTCATCGGCAATTTCAAATAAGATGCAACTTTTGGCTTAGATTTATGTTATTAACTTACTTTTACAAGACTAAAAACTGAGCATTTTGATTGAGGCAGGACCATTACTTAAGCATATTGATACTCCAGATGACCTAAAAAAGGTCTCAAGGGAGAAGCTACACCAAGTATGCGATGAATTACGTCAGTACATTATTGACATCGTGAGTGTACATGGAGGTCATTTTGCTGCCAGCCTGGGCGTGGTAGAATTGAGCGTAGCATTGCATTATGTGTACAATACACCCAATGATCAATTGGTTTGGGACGTAGGCCATCAGGCTTATGGACACAAAATTTTGACTGGTCGCCGTGATGCATTTGTAACCAACAGAAAATATAAGGGCTTAAGTGGCTTTCCTAAGCGAAGTGAAAGTCCTTACGATACATTTGGCGTAGGTCACTCTTCTACGTCTATCTCTGCAGCACTGGGTATGTCCATGGCTGCTAAATATAAGGGAGAGGACAGGAAATCAGTTGCTATAATTGGGGATGGTTCAATGACTGCAGGTATGGCTTTCGAAGCAATGAACCATGCTGGCGTGGCAGATAGCGATGTGTTGATTATTTTGAATGATAACTGTATGAGCATCGACCCAAATGTGGGTGCACTTAAAGAATATTTAACAGATATTAGTACCTCACCTACCTATAATAAGTTCAGAGACGAGTTGTGGGAATTGATGGGGAAATTGCCGATTGGAAAAACTTTTACAAGAGAGATGGCTTCTAAAGTAGAAGCTGGATTAAAAGGTATGGTCTCTAAAAGTAGCAACTTATTTGAAGCATTACAACTTCGTTATTTCGGACCAATTGACGGCCACAATATCACTAACCTTGTTGATACTTTAAGAGATTTAAGAGAAATTCCAGGACCTAAAATATTGCATATTCTAACGGTGAAAGGAAAAGGATATGAACTTGCAGAAAAAGACCAAACCAAATGGCATGCGCCAGGATTATTTGATAAATTGACTGGAGAAATTATCAAGAAAAAAATTGAGACCCCTCAGCCACCAAAATACCAAGACGTATTTGGATTAACACTTGTTGAATTAGCAGAAATGAATCCAATGATCATGGGTGTCACACCTGCGATGCCAAGTGGATCATCTATGAAATTCATGATGGAAGCCATGCCTGATCGTGCATTTGATGTAGGTATTTGCGAACAACATGCAGTAACATTGAGTGCTGGTCTTGCAACACAAGGTGTAAAAGCTTTTTGTAATATTTATTCTTCGTTCATGCAGCGCGCCTATGATCAAGTGATACATGATGTGGCATTGCAAAAATTACCTGTTATATTTTGTCTAGACCGTGCAGGATTGGTTGGAGAAGATGGCCCAACGCACCATGGTTGTTACGATATTGCTTTCTTTAGATGTATTCCTAATTTAATCATTGCGGCACCAATGAATGAGCAAGAATTAAGGAACATGATGTATACGGCTCAATTACCTTCGACTGATTTACCTTTTGTGATTCGTTATCCAAGAGGCGAAGGTGTGATGGTAGATTGGAAAAAGCCTTTCGAACAATTAGCGATTGGACAAGGACGCAGATTGAAAGAAGGTAAAGATGTGGCTATTCTTACTTTTGGTCACCCAGGCAATAACGCACAAACTGCTATTCGTAATTTAAGACTAGAAGGCATTGATCCTGCGCATTATGATATGCGTTTTGTAAAACCACTAGACGAAGCATTATTGCATGAGGTATTCCAAAACTATGCACTTGTTGTGACTGTAGAAGATGCAACAGTTGTCGGGGGATTAGGCTCTGCTGTATTGGAATTCATGAATGCACATAACTACCATAGCCAAGTGCGCATTTTAGGTATACCTGATACGATTGTTGAACATGGTTCTGTAAAAGAATTACAACAAGAATGTCATTACGACGCCATGGCGATTGCCAATGCAGTAAAAAATCTTTTAGGGAAATCGGTATTGGTAGAAGGATAATTAATTCAAGCTAGGTTCAAAATCACCTTCATCTTCTGGTGCATCTGCAAATGTACTTTGATCAAATTTTGTTTCGTAAGAATCGGTTTGTTCAATGTATCCGGGTTCTAAATCATCCTCCCTGTTTTGGTTCCATTCTAGGATAAAATTATTGCGTCCTTCGCCCACCATTAGTTTCATATATTTCTGTTGTGCTAATTCTAAAATAGATAAGAACAAGAATATAGCGTGTACACGGTCTTCACAAATATCAAAGACTTTTTCGAAGGCAACTGTCTGTCCTTCTTGAACCAAATTCAGCAGGTAAGTACGACTGCCTTCCATGGTATAATTGTAACGTATAACTGTATGAACAGGCCTGTTTTGACGTTCGTGCACACGGATCATGACTTTCTCAAAAGCTTTCATCAACTTAAACAAAGTCACTGTCTGTAACTCTGTTCCTTCGGCCGCTTCTTCTCCAACTAATGACATTTCTTTTTGAATATTACCACGCTTCAGCATCAACATCCTCATGGCTTCTAAGTCGGCCATTTGAACTGCAGCTTCTTTGTACTTTTTATACTCTAAAATTTTATCAATTAATTCTTGTCTTGGATCAATCTCATTGCCCAAAGCATCAATCTCTTTTCTTGGCAATAACATTTTAGCCTTGATACGCATTAAGGTAGAAACGAATAAAATAAATTCACTACTTAATTCAATATTAAGCTTGTCCTGTGCATGGATAAAATCTAAGAAATCCTTAATGATTTTTGTGATCTGGATATTGTAAATGTCCATCTCATCACGTTCAATAAAGAATAATAAAAGGTCAAAAGGACCTTCAAATTGGTCCACTTTAATCGAATAATTAGTATGCTGGCTCATCCTTGCAAAGAAAGTGATATTTATTCATTTTTTAGCCAAAATGAGGCATCTTTGTTCAAAACCAACAAGGATGCATCAGAAGTGGACCAACTGGCTTGTATTTGCTTTATTATCAATCGTATGGGGTAGCTCTTTTATCTTAATGAAAGAGGGATTGAAGGCTTTTACCCCTTACCAGGTCGCTTCGCTTAGAATGCTTTTTGCAGGACTAGTTTTATTGCCTTTCGCGATCAAGGCATTCCAAAAAATACCGAAAGATAAAATGGGCGTCGTAATTGTTTCTGGTTTCATTGGTAATTTTATTCCAGCCTATCTTTTTTGCATTGCAGAAACAAGAATTGATAGTGCTTTAGCAGGTATTTTAAATTCGCTGACCCCCTTATTTACTATCCTGGTAGGTGTTGTATTCTATAAAACACAAACTACCACCATTAAATTCTTAGGTATCTTGATAGGATTTGTTGGATTGACTTTTTTACTCTTAACTGGAAAGGAAATGCACTTTGAAAATCTTTCATATGCGAGCCTTGTTCTTTTAGCTACTATGATGTATGGTGTTAACGTACATACCGTAGGAAGAAATTTAAAAGAGATTGGCTCTATTCAAATTGCTTCGGTTGCATTTTCATTCTTGATTTTGCCAAGCGCTGCCGTCTTGTTTTTCACAGGTTTTTTTGACTATAATTTTAAAGATCCCATCGTCCTGCATAGCGTTTTCATGAGTGCTATTTTAGGTATGGTGGGCACGTCAATGGCGTCTATCTTATTTTATTATTTAGTAAAAAAAGCGGGTATCCTTTTTGGCTCATTGGTGACCTATGGTATTCCAATCGTAGCTGTGGTATGGGGTTTGATCTATGGAGAATCTTTGGAGCCCATGCAGGTGATTTGTCTAGGCGTGATTTTATTGGGCGTGTATATCGTGAATAGTTAATCCTTGAATGGTATCTTCTGCACCCTTGCAGATATCTTCACTCATTCCGTCCTTTTGTAGTTTCTTCACTTGTTCAATATGGTCTCTTCTGATATTACGAATCGCTACTTTGCTTTGCTCTCCTTCTCCACCCGCCTTCTTAACCATTTCCTTTCTGCGCTCTTCGGTTAATGGCGGCATAAATAATCGAATATTTACACCATCATTTTGTGGGGTGATGCCAATATTCGCACCCATGATCGCTCTTTCAATTAAGGGCAACATATTTTTTTCCCAAGGCTGAATACTAATGGTCCTTGCATCCAGTACTTGTACGTTGGCAATCTGACTAATTGGTGTTGGAGTGCCATAATAATCTACGTTGACACCTTCTAAAATGGTTGGTGACGCTTTACCCGCTCGAATTTTAGACAATTCTATTTCTAAGTGATTGATGGCTTTTTTCATGCCATTTTCAGCATCTGTACTAATTTTCTTTAATTCCTCTGACATAATTCAATGTTTTCAAAGACAAAGCTAATAAATCCTTGGTATTCTGCCCTTACCTTTTTTTATGGCAGTAATTTTTCTATCTTTGTACGAACGTTAAAATAAGATTATGTCAACAGCGGAATTAAAAAGAACAGCATCTCAAGTAAGAAGAGATATCGTTAGAATGGTGCATGCACAACAAAGTGGTCATCCAGGAGGTTCTTTAGGTTGTACAGATTTTTTAACGGCACTGTATTTTAAAGTTTTAAAGCATGATCCTGCTTTTAATATGGATGGGAAAGGTGAAGATCTTTTCTTTTTATCCAATGGACATATCTCTCCCGTATTCTATTCTGTATTGGCAAGATCAGGTTATTTTGATATCAAAGAATTAGCCACATTTAGAATGATCAATTCTCGTTTGCAAGGTCATCCTACCACACACGAGCATTTACCTGGAATTCGTATCGCGAGTGGCTCTCTTGGACAAGGTATGAGTGTAGCGATCGGTGCTGCATTATCAAAAAAATACAATAACGACGATCGTATCGTCTACTCTTTACATGGTGATGGTGAATTACAAGAAGGTCAAAACTGGGAAGCGATTATGTTTGCAGCACATAATAAAGTAGACAACTATATTGCTACCATCGACGTGAACGGACAACAAATAGACGGGCCATTGAACAAGGTCTTGAATTTAGATAGTTTGGAAGATAAGTTCAAGGCATTCCATTGGACAGTATTACACATGGATGGGCACAATATGGATGAGATTGTAGCTACTTTAGAACACGCTAAAACATTGACAAAACAAGGCAAGCCGATTGTCATATTGATGAAAACTATTATGGGCAAGGGAGTTGACTTTATGGAAACCGGTCATGAATGGCATGGTATTGCACCAAACGATGCACAATTAGAAAATGCATTGGGACAATTAGAAATGACTTTAGGCGATTTTTAATAAATCAAAATACTTATAAAAAAAGGGAAGCAAAGCTTCCCTTTTTTTATAATCGAAATTGTTTTTACTATCCTATTTTTTCAAAGATGCGTCCAGCAGCTTTTTTTGCTGGTACCCAACCCGCCACAATTGCAATCAAAACAACTAGCCCAATGACTGCAATATAGTCTGTCCAGATTGCTTTGACTGGATAGTAGTCAATCACAAAACTCACTCCTTGTAATTGGATGAAATGAAATTGTCCTTGTAAAAAAATCAAACAAGAAGCAATTAGTCCGCCGATCAAAGCACCCGTCAAGGACATCACAATTGATAGACTAAGAAATATTTTTTGAATGGTGCCCGCAGTGGCCCCCATGGCATGCAATACATGAATGTCTTTTTGTTTTTCTAAGACCAACATCGTCAATGCGCCCACTAAATTAAAAGAAGCTACCACCATGATGAGTGCAAGAATGGCAAAGATGATCCATTTTTCTATTTGCATAATTTTATACAAATCCGCATTTTGTTGGTATTTATTTTGTACTAGAAAACTAGGACCTAAAATAGGTTGTATTGCTTCGGTAATGTTTTTTTCGTCCGCGATGTCAATGGATAATTCAATACCTGAATATTGATTGGTGTCTAAGTCAAATAAATATTGCGCAAATTGATTAGAGGTAAAAACATATTGTACATCAAATTCTTGTTGTACCGAAAATGCGCCAGACTGCACTGCTACCAAATGGTTCAGCTGGTCAATAGATTTCAGAGACTTCCCTGATCGCCCCACCGCAATCAATTCCAAGGATGCACCCAAGTCTGTATTAAACAATAATAGATTTTCTTCCACCCCAATGCCTAGTACTAATTTAGGACTATCTAAATTACCTACTTCAAAAACGCCTCGTTTTAAATATTGATTGACTTTATTAATATGAATATAATTTGAGTCAACCCCCTTTACAAAGACCACTGTTTGATTGTCGTTGTGCACAAGGATCGCTTTGTTTTCGACAATACCTGTCGCATAATGTACCCCAGGAATTTGTCTTACTGCATTTAATTGTGCTTGCGATAGCTGAGCAAATTTAGAAGACCTAGGAACCACACGCAGGTCGGCATAAAAATCGGAATACAATCCATTTACAATTTCAGAGAAGCCATTAGAGACGCTTAAAATAGTGAGTAAGGCTGCTGTACCAATGGCAATTGCAAAAACACTAACCCATGCAATGAATTGTATTGCCTGAAAGGAGTATTTACCTCTAAAATAACGCCAAGCAAATAAAAAATGCAACTTATAGTTTTTTTAAAATCTCTTCCATTTTAAATACATAATCCAATGTGTCATCTAAATAAAAATGCAATACTGGGATACGTCTTAATTGATGTTTCATAGCCTCCTGGAGGTGCTTTTTGATCTCCCAAGCCTGGGCTTGGATCTTCTTAAAGCAGGTCTCCTGATCGGCCACCTGAAATAAGCTTAAATAGATTCTAGCTTCCAATAAATCTGGGGTCACTTTTACAGAGGAGATGGAAATCATCCCGCCTTGCAAATGGTTCAAGCCCAATTTTAAAAAAATATCATTCATAGTGCTTTGAATCGCACCAGCCACTTGTTTCTGTCTTTTTCCCTCTTCCATAATCAAAGTCGTTGATTCGCTGTAAAATTAGTTACTTTGCTGATTATTCTGAGGGAATAGTTTTAATTATGAAGAAATTTTTTCGCATAGTAAGTTATATCAAGGAATACAAGACCTATATGGGCTGGTATGGTCTTTTTATCTTGTTATCCATCGTTTTTAGCTTGTTTTCGTTAGGGATGCTCACCCCATTCCTGGACCTTATTTTTGGCAACAATGCTTTTACAAGTTTGACACCTGTATCTGTTACAGACAGCGCCAACCTTAAAGACCTTATTTACCAGTTTCTACAAGACATCATCAAGACCAATGGTAAAGAATATGCATTAGGATGGATCTGTTTATTCATCATAGTATCTATCTTTTTCAAGAATTTATTTTTATACCTCGCATTTTATTTTTTAGCACCTATTCGTAATATGGTGACAAAGAAATATTCAAAGCTCTTATATGATAAAATCTTACAATTGCCCGTGGGCTTTTTTACGGAAAAAAGAAAAGGAGATATTTTAAGTAGAGCTTCTAATGATATTGCAGAATTGGAAAGCTCCGTTATTAGCGCATTAGAAGGTTTAATCAAAGAACCATTAACCATTATTGGAATTTTAATTTTCTTATTCTTAATAAGCGCTAAGCTCACCTTATTTGTTTTTATTTTATTACCCTTAGCTGGATTTATAGTTGGTCGTATTGGTCGCAGTTTAAAAAAACATACTAATAAAGCACAAGTTAAATGGGGCGAAATTTTAAGTCAGATGGAAGAAACTTTATCTGGACTAAGGATCATCAAAGCATTTAACGCAGAAGGAAAAGTCAAAGGACAATTTTATGGATTAGTAGAAGATATATTTAATTTAAAGAACCGAATTTTATACCGACGAGACTTAGCATCACCAGTTTCTGAATTTTTAGGTGTGACTATTTTATCTGGGGTACTTTGGTTTGGCGGGAAGCTTGTTTTAAATGGTGATATTTTATCACCAGGTTCATTCATTACTTATGTGGCTTTATTTTCTCAAATAATCAACCCAGCAAAAGCCTTATCACAAGCGGTTTACAATGTAAATCGAGGTACGGCTACACTAGATAGATTGAATGAAATATTAGAAGCCCCAAATACAGTAGAAGAAGTTGCCAATCCAATTTTAATCACAGGATTTGAAGATAGTATTCATTTTGACAATGTTGGATTTGCCTACCAGGATGCAAGCATTTTGAATAGCATTAATTTGAATATCAAAAAAGGGACTTCTGTTGCTCTTGTTGGCTCATCAGGTGCAGGTAAAAGTACACTAGCAGATTTAGTACCAAGATTTCATGATGTGTCTTCTGGTAATTTATACATTGACGGAAAAAATATTAAAGACTATAGCTTACATAGTTTAAGAAAATTGATTAGCATTGTTACTCAGGAACCTATATTATTCAATGATACCATTGCTGCAAATATCGCATTAGGCAAGCCAGAGGCAACGATGGAAGAAATTATTGAAGCAGCAAAAATTGCCAACGCTTATGATTTTATTATCAAGAAGGAAGGTGGTTTTGAATCCATGATTGGAGACAGAGGTAGCAAACTCAGTGGCGGTGAGCGTCAACGTTTAACCATCGCAAGAGCAGTACTAAAAAATCCTCCTATCTTAATCTTAGACGAAGCAACTTCTGCTTTAGATACAGAGAGCGAAAGATTGGTGCAAGACGCTATTAATAATATGATGCAAAACAGGACTTCTATTGTGATTGCACATCGCTTATCTACCATCCGCCACGCTGACGAAATCATCGTATTACAAAAAGGCGCCATCGTAGAAAGAGGCAGCCACGAAAACTTATTAGCACAAGGTGGTTACTATAAGAAATTAATTGAGATGCAAGAAGTGAAATAAGAAGTTGCGATAAGAACAAAAAACCCGATCGATGATCGGGTTTTTTAATAAGCTTATATTCTTGAGAGCGTTTTGCTCTATATGATTATTATTGGTCGGTGCTATTTTTCACATAACCTAATTTTGCTTCTAAGCTTAAAGTAGCATGTGGCACAGCACGTAAGCGTGCTTTATCTATTAAGCGACCTGTAACTCTACAAATACCGTAAGTTTTATTTTCGATTCGCATCAACGCTTTCTCTAAATGGTCGATGAAAGTGATTTGACGGCTAGCCATTTGGCCCATTTGCTCTCTTTCCATACTCACACTACCATCTTCCATGGTCATATATCTTGCATCATCATTGTCACCACCCATTTCGTCCTTTCGAGTGATCAAACCTTGTAAATAAATTAATTCTTTTTTTGCAGCTTCTAATTTCTTAG
>RFSD01000141.1 GCA_009924165.1 Chitinophagia bacterium
GCTAAACCATTGCGGTAAGAGTTTCTGATACGATCGTAGCTGTACAATAAACGCTCATCGATATGTGCTCTAGCTTCTTCGCTCTTTTTTCTTAATTCTTTCTCTTCGATTTCTGTATCTGCGATGATTTTTTCTAATTCACCTTTCTTATGTGTCAACACACCGTCTTTAACAGCAATGGTCTTTTTTGCAGCATCCAATACCTTGATCTTTTCAGTCAATTCTTCGTTTGCGTCACGGATATGTTTTTCGGCAAGTTTGATTTCCAAACCTTGCATTTCTAATTCTTTGTTGATAGCTTCGAACTCACGATTGTTCTTTACATTCTCGCTTTGCTTCTCATACTTAGCGATCAATTCTTCGCTTTCCTTAATAGCAGCTTTCTTACTTTCGATAAATTCAGTGATACCATTGATCTCTTCTTCGATTCTATTTTGTCTGTTCACTAATCCTTGCACTTCATCTTCCAAATCCTTCACTTCCATTGGTAGTTCACCACGTAGAATTTCAATCTGGTCGATACTGCTGTCCACGGTTTGAAGCTTGTGAAGATTCACTAATTTTTCTTCTACTGAAAAGTCTTTGACTGATGCCATATGAATGTTTTATTTTAAGTAGCTTATAGGTTGCGTTTTCACCTCAGATTCGAGGACGGCAAAGGTAAGGAATTTACGCTTTAAATAGTCAACAATTAGTGCAGGAACAAAATGTTCGCTTTCACCATGCCCAATATCCATTAATAGGTATTTACCGTCTGCCTCAAAGAAATCATGGTATTTAAGGTCGCTAGTGATAAAACAATCAATCTGTTGCGTCCTAATATGGTCCAGTAAAAAGCTACCACTACCACCACATAATGCTATGGTTATCAATTTTTTATCTAATAATTGAGTGTGCTTAATCACCTCTAAGTTCAACTGCTCTTTCACCCATCGTATGAAGGCATGAGGCTCGGTCTCCAGGGGCAATTCACCTACAATTCCAGCGCCTACGGGTTGCCCATTCGTATCCAATTGACCAGGAATTGGGGCTAAAATTCGTCTATTTCCTAGGTGTAATCGGTCCGCTAGGGTACTATTCACCCCATGAATCATATTGTCCAAATTGGTATGAATTGCATATAGAGCAATGTTATGATGGATGGCTTTTAACACCGTTCTATTGACATAATGGTCCCCGCTAAACTGCTTGATCCCTTTAAAAATGATAGGATGATGACTTACAATAAGATTGCATCCTTTTTGAATGGCTTCGTCAATCACCGCTTCTGTGCAGTCCAAGGAGCATAAAACACCAGTGCAATTCGCTTCCGGATCGCCTACAATTAGACCAGCATTATCAAAGGATTCTTGGAATTGGAGTGGTGCCCATTCCTCTAGGCTTGTAATAAAGGCTTTAATTTGCATCCACTAAATTAATTATTAATTGATAAATTGAGCTTAAGATTCAACTATTTGAATTGTTAAATGTTATTCTCTTACTATGCGCCCATCCATTATTTTATTTTGGTTCCGAAGAGATCTCAGGTTTAAAGACAATACAGGATTATACCATGCTCTTAAGTTGGCACAAAAACTAGAACTAAAAGTGTTACCCATTTTCATTTTCGACAAAATGATTTTGGATAAATTGGAGGATAAGGCAGACCGTAGAGTGGATTTTATCCATCAAACCATCACAGAATTACAAGCTACTTTATCAGAAAAAGGCAAATCACTTTGGGTGCATCATGGAACGCCTGTGGAAGCTTTTGAATTGTTAACCAAGCAATATCAAATACACTCGGTTTTCACCAATCAGGATTATGAACCTTATGGAATCAATAGGGATGCACAAATCACAAAGCAATTAGCCAAGGATAAAATTGATTTTTGTTCTTATAAAGATCAAGTGATTTTTGAAAAGTCCGAAGTGACAAAAGAGGATGGCAAACCCTATACTGTTTTCACGCCCTATTCCAGAAGATGGAAAGCAGCATGGGAAGTGAATAAACCAAAATTATTGCCATCGGAAAAAGGTTTGGAATATTTGATGGACAGTAAGCCTTTGAAAATTCCAAGTTTAAAGGACATGGGATTTAAGCAAACGGATTTAGTGGTACCTGCAAAAAAATGGAATGAAAGCACGGTGAAAAACTATACTGAACAAAGAAATTTTCCAGCGAAAGAAGGGGGCACCTCGCATCTTGGAATACATTTAAGATTTGGCACTATTTCAATTAGGCAGTTGGCATTGGAAACAGCGTCAATCAATACCACTTATTTAAACGAATTAATTTGGCGCGATTTTTATCATATGATCTTATGGCATTTTCCACATGTAGCGGAAGGGAAATCTTTTAGAGCGCAATATGATTTCATTGAATGGCGCAATAATGAAAAAGAATTTGAAGCATGGTGCAATGGACAAACTGGTTATCCCATTGTAGATGCGGGCATGCGCGAACTCAATGCCACTGGATTCATGCATAACCGTGTTCGTATGATTGTTGCAAGTTTTTTAACTAAGCATTTATTGATTGACTGGCGTTGGGGCGAAGCGTATTTTGCACAAAAATTATTGGATTTTGATTTTGCAGCCAACAATGGTGGATGGCAGTGGGCGAGTGGAAGTGGATGTGATGCTGCACCTTATTTTAGGGTATTCAATCCAAGACTACAAACAGAAAAATTTGATAAACAATTACAATATATCCGTAAGTGGATACCCGAACTAGATAGTTTGACTTATCCAACACCAATTGTGGTGCATGAGGAAGCAAGGGTAAGGGTGTTGGCTGCATATGCGAAAGCGTTGAAGCCATAAATATTGCCCAAAATATTTTATTAGGAGTCAACCTATGAACCTACTATTTGTGCGTAAACTTCCTCTAATTTTTTAATCGCGTTTCTTCCTTCTTCTCCCATTTGAATACTAAAATCATTCACATATAAATGAATGTGTTGACGCATTACTTGTTCCGACATTTCTTGTGAATGCAATGTCACAAATTCAGGAAGTTGTTCGTAACTATTTTTAAATGCATACTGCACACTTTCTTGAATCAATGCATCCAATAATTTAACTTCTTCCTGCGGCTGATCCTTTCTTGCAATGATACCACCTAATGGTATAGGTGCGTTGAAACTGGTTTCAAAAAAATGACCCAGATCCATCCATTTGCTTAAACCTTTTTCGGCATAAGTAAATCTATTCTCGTGGATGATCACGCCTGCGTCTACTTTTCCAGAAAGCACAGCATCCTCTATTTCATTAAAGACTAAAAAAACTTTATTATTCACTTTAGGGAAAGCAAGACTAAATAATAAACGTCAAAGCAGCGTCAATAACTGGTTGTTGATATGCGTAAATTGGAGGTAAGCAGTCTACGTTAAACCACTTGACATCATGAACTTCACTATTTTCATCATCGCATCGAGGTTTAGAATTGCAAATTTGCACTGCAAGGTAAGGTACAACGGTTTTCTTAAACTTCTTTTTATTTAAAACAACATGAGGTAGACGACTGACAATTTGTATCTTTATTCCTGTTTCTTCACGAACTTCTCTACACGCTGTCTCTACAAAAGTTTCACCAGTCTCCATGTGCCCTTTGGGAATCCCCCACAGGACGTCAAATTTGTTTTGTTTGATTAAGAGAATTTGTGGCGTTGGATTTAATCTATAAACAACAG
>RFSD01000142.1 GCA_009924165.1 Chitinophagia bacterium
TACGAAAGAAGATATTGGAAAGACAATCACTATAGAAGCCTACAATCAAAAATGTAGAGAAGCAGTATTACGTTATAAAAAAGAGTGGGATGATATCACCAACAAAATGGGTTATTGGGTGGACTTAGATAATCCATACATCACATTTGAAAATAATTATATTGAAACATTGTGGTGGATTTTAAGTACACTTTATAAAAAAGGGTACCTGTATCAAAGCGTGAGTATCCAACCTTATTCTCCAGCAGCAGGAACTGGATTGAGTTCACATGAATTGAATCAACCTGGTACTTACAAAGATGTAAAAGACACTTCGGTGGTGGCGATGTTCAAAGCCATCCTTTCAAAAGAAAGCCAATTTATTTTTGATGCTGCAGCAGCGAATCCACTTTCTAAGGAAGTATTTTATATGGCATGGACTACCACACCTTGGACTTTGCCATCCAATTTAGGATTGACTGTTGGACCAAACATTGAATACACTTTGATCGCGACCTACAATCCATACACTGCAATGCCAGTGAATGTAATTGTGGCAAAAGCATTGGTATCAAAGTATTTCAAAGAAGAAGGCTTGAGCTTAACTAGTTTTGCAGAAGGCGACAAGATAGTACCATGGAAAGAATTAGCTACATTTAAAGGCAGTCAATTAGAAGGCTTACGCTATGAGCAGTTGATGCCATTTGAAGCAAATAATCCTGCTAACATTGAAGGTGATCCATTTAAAATAATTGTAGGCGATTTTGTGACTACAGAAGACGGAACTGGTATTGTTCATACCTCACCAGCATTTGGTGCAGATGACTATAAAGTGGGACAAAAAAATAATCTAGGCATCATAACTTTGGTAGACAGAGAAGGTAAATTCATTGATGGTGTAGGAGAATTTGCTGGAAGATTCGTGAAGAATTATAAAGATGAAAAAGATTTCCAAGATGTGAACGTAGACATCTCGGTAAAATTAAAAAAAGAAAATCGTGCTTTCAAAGTAGAAAAATACGAACACAATTATCCGCATTGTTGGAGAACAGATAAACCTATTTTATATTATCCATTGGATGCTTGGTTTATCAAAACCACTGCAGTGAAAGATAGAATGGTGGAGTTGAATAAAACGATCAATTGGAAACCAAAGAGTACAGGAGAAGGTCGTTTTGGTAATTGGTTAGAGAATATGGTGGATTGGAATTTATCACGTAGCCGTTATTGGGGAACGCCATTACCAATTTGGAGAACTGAAGACGGAACAGAAGAAATTTGTATTGGATCAATTGACGAATTGACAGCAGGATTTTTAGCAGCAAAAGAAAAAGGCTTTAATAAAGATGTTCAATTGCAAATTGTAGATGGAAAATTGGAGGTGGACTTACACAAACCATTCGTAGATCAAATAGAAATTTTAAGTCCAACTGGCAGACCTATGCAACGCGTTTCGGACTTAGTAGATGTATGGTTTGATTCGGGTGCCATGCCTTATGCGCAGTGGCATTATCCATTTGAAAACAAAGATTTAGTAGACAAAGGCTTTGCCTTCCCTGCAGATTTTATTGCAGAAGGAGTAGACCAAACTAGAGGATGGTTTTATACATTACATGCATTAGGTGTATTATTATTTGATAAAGTGGCGTACAAGGCTGTGGTGAGTAATGGCTTGGTATTAGATAAGAATGGCAACAAGATGAGTAAGCGTTTAGGCAATGTGGTGAATCCATTTGAGACCTTAGAAACTTATGGAGCAGATGCAACAAGATGGTATTTGGTCACCAATGCCTCTCCTTGGGATAATTTAAAATTTGACTTATCTGGTATTCAAGAAGTACAAAGAAAATTCTTTGGCACATTGTACAATACGTATCAGTTTTTTATATTGTATGCCAACGTTGATGGATTCAAATTCGAGCAGGCATATATTCCAGTTAAAGATCGTCCTGAGATTGACCGATGGGTCATTTCATCTTTGAATAGTTTAGTGCAAACTGTGACAGTGGCGATGGATGACTTTGAGCCAACCATTGCTGGACGTGCCATTGAGACTTTTGTAGACGAGCATTTGAGTAACTGGTATGTGCGTTTATGTAGAAGAAGATTCTGGAAAGGTACATACACCGAAGATAAAATTGCTGCATACCAAACATTATATGAATGTATTGAGACCATTGCAAGATTAATGGCACCTATTGCACCATTCTTCTGTGATCAATTGTTTAGAAATTTAAATGGACTTACAAAAAGATTCGACGCAACATCAATTCATCATATTGATTTTCCAAAAGCAGATCCATCTAAAATGGATGCCGCGCTAGAAACAAGAATGCAATTGGCACAAGATATTTGTTCCTTGGTTTTATCTATTCGTAAAAAGGTAAATATCAAAGTTCGTCAGCCATTACAAAAAATATTGATACCAGTTTTAGACCCTGCTATGAAATTAGCCATTGAACAAATGGAAGAATTAATTCTAGCCGAAGTGAATGTCAAAGAGATCAATTATATCACAGAGACGGAGGGGGTGATAAGTAAGAAGCTTAAACCTAATTTTAAATTATTGGGTGCGAAATTGGGTACAAAGATGAAACAGGCTTCGGCAGTCATCGCAGCTTTAAGCCAAAACCAGATTTCGGAACTAGAACGCAACGGAACCCTCACCATTCAGGTCGAAGAAAGTTCTATTTCATTGTTAATCAATGAAGTAGATATAATTGCAGAAGATATTCCAGGTTGGAGTGTGGCGGTAAAGGGTAATTTGACTGTGGCTTTGGATATTAGCCTCTCAGAAGCGCTTTTAAAAGAAGGAAATGCTCGAGAATTGATAAATAGGGTCCAAAACATCCGAAAAGAGGCCAATTTTGAGCTTACAGACAAGATTTTACTCCAAATTGTGGATAACACAAACATGAAAGATGCTGTTAATGAATTTTCAGAGTATATTTGCCGCGAAATATTGGCTACCCAAATAGATTGGGTGTCTAGCCTCAAAGAAGGCGTCGATATCGACATCAATGATCAAAAACTAAGGATTTTAGTTAGACAAAAAGGATAATTATGGCTACAAAAAAACCAGCACCTAAAAAAGCGGCCCCAGCAAAAAAAGCGGCCCCAGCAAAAAAAGCAGCGCCAGCAAAGAAAGCGGCTCCTGCTAAAAAAGCAGTGCCTGCAAAAAAGGCTGCGCCAGCTAAAAAGGCTGCTCCGGTAAAAAAAGTAGTACCAGCTAAAAAGGCAGCGCCAGTAAAAAAAGCGGCTCCTGCAAAAAAGGCTGCACCTATAAAGAAAGCGGTTCCAGCAAAAAAAGCGGTTCCAGCAAAAAAAGCTGTGCCTGCTAAAAAAGTGGTTCCTGTTAAAAAGGCAGTACCAGCAAAAAAAGCTGTGCCTGCTAAAAAAGTGGTTCCTGTTAAAAAGGCAGTGCCTGCTAAAAAAGTAGCTCCTGCAAAAAAGGCTGCACCTATAAAGAAAGCGGTTCCAGCAAAAAAAGCTGTGCCTGCTAAAAAAGTGGTTCCTGTTAAAAAGGCAGTACCAGCAAAAAAAGCAGTTCCTGCAAAGAAAGCAGCACCAGCTAAAAAAGTGGCTCCTGTAAAAAAGGCAGTGCCTGCTAAAAAAGTAGCTCCTGCAAAAAAGGCTGCACCTATAAAGAAAGCGGTTCCAGCAAAAAAAGCTGTGCCTGCTAAAAAAGT
>RFSD01000143.1 GCA_009924165.1 Chitinophagia bacterium
GCACAAACTGAAGAAAGAATGATTTTTTTCATATTTATTGTTTTAAATTTTAAAATTTGCTAATTGCCTAGTAATAACAAAATAGGACTCTTTTTGTTTATTTTGATCTAAATAAAGAACCAATCTTTTGTTTATTCTCCAAATAATAGCTACCCAAAGTTATAAAACAATGTTTAAACAACGAAATAAATCATTATAGCTATTTTTCAATCTATTTTCCCCTCATAATCTGACGTTTATGAATTATCTTTGCCAAAATTTCAGATTATGAACCTGCATGAATATCAAGCAAAAGAGTTGCTTAAAAAGTACAATGTTCCTGTTCAAGAAGGTGTAGCCGTTGATAACGTTAAGGATGCTGTGGCTGCCTACCAAAAGATTGCAAAAGACACCAATAACAAATTTGCGGTAGTGAAAGCTCAAATTCACGCAGGTGGTCGTGGTAAGGGTAAAATAAATGGTTCAGAACAAAGAGGTGTCGCTGTTGGTAAATCAGCAGAAGACATCGAAAACTTTGCAAAAAATATTCTTGGTGGTACTTTGGTGACCATTCAAACTGGCCCTGCTGGAAAAGTAGTAAGCAAAATTTTAGTGGCGCAAGACGTGTATTATGAAGGTCCTCAACCAACTAAGGAATTATACTTGTCTATCTTATTAGATCGTGCTAAAGGCATGAATGTAGTTATGTATAGCACTGAAGGTGGTATGGATATCGAAGAGGTAGCACACAATACCCCAGAAAAAATATTCAAAGAATGGGTGCACCCTGGTGGTGGTTTACAAGGTTTCCAGGCAAGAAAAATCGCATTTAACTTAGGTTTAAGTGGAGATGCATTTAAAAGCTGCGTGAAATTTGTAACTAATTTATACAATGCATACGTAGGTTTAGACTGCGGTATGTTAGAGATCAATCCACTTTTCAAAACGGCTGATGACAAAATCATTGCGGTAGATTGTAAAATGAATATTGACGATAGCGCATTAATGCGTCATCCAGATTTACAAGCAATGAGAGATGTCACTGAAGAAGATCCTACAGAAATTGAAGCTGGTGAATTCAATTTAAACTTTGTTAAATTAGATGGTAACGTTGGCTGTATGGTAAACGGAGCTGGTTTAGCAATGGCAACAATGGATATGATTAAGTTAAGTGGTGGTGAGCCAGCTAATTTTTTAGACGTTGGAGGTTCTGCGAATGCACAAACAGTGGAAGCAGGATTCAGAATAATCATGAAAGATCCTAATGTAAAAGCGATTTTGATCAATATTTTCGGCGGTATCGTACGTTGTGATCGTGTTGCTGCTGGTGTCATTGAAGCATTCAATAAATTAGGCAATATAGATATTCCTATCATTGTACGTTTACAAGGTACCAATGCAGTAGAAGCAAAAAAATTGATTGATGAGAGTGGATTGAAAGTTCAATCTGCTATACAATTGAGTGAAGCGGCAGATTTGGTGAAGCAAGCTGTAGCTTAGATTTTACAAGTTTTTTAAAAAATAAACCGCTTGTAAAAACACACTGATGATTTTCAAAAAACCCAACGTTTCGTTGGGTTTTTTATTCCACTATCCTTACTTCAGTTAATCCACTAAATGAATAGATATGCCCTGTCGCTAATTCTACACATTCAATACGTATACGGCGCTTCTTTATTTTTTTGAATCGCTTGCCTTTCTCTGTTTCAAATAAGGCACCATCAGGTAAGTGTGCTACAAATGCCATCCCTTCTTTTTTGACGACATCATATTTTCTTAAAACCAATAATAATGCCGTTTCCCCGTTGGCTGTTGCCGCAGGATTTAGGATTGTTTTTTTAAGTAATTTTTTGATATCTATCGGGAAAATATCTCTTTGAATAAAATCGGCTAATAATAAGCCGTATAGATATTTCCACTCTTTACCATGGGCATCTACCCTATTTTTAAATTGCTCATAACATAGCAAATGGCCCAGTTCATGTAAGAGTGTAATTAAAAATTCATACTGATTTAAATTTCCATTGACCGAGATTTTATGGTTGGCGCCCATTCTAGGATGTCTATAATCTCCCAATACAGATTTCCTAGCCTTGGTCACTGTCAAGTGTAATTTATATTGATGAATCAAGGCTAAGACAGGCTCAAAAGCACCTTCCGGCAAATAGGCTTTTAGTGCGTGCAGTGGATGTTCAACTTTTGACAATTGATTTTATTTAAGCGTCTTTTTTTATTTTAGTCCAGCCTATTTCAATCCAAGTATACATCTTACCATTCTATTTGGGTTGCTAAGGTCTACTTGACTTAATCTTTTATAATTAATTAGAGCTATTATAAATAAAATATTGTTGACTGTAATGATGAAAATGCTATTGATTGCACTGTGAATAGGTATCTTAAGCTGTATTAATGTCAAGAATAATACAGCAAAAAACAAAGCGAATATGGGACGAAAATTTTTCTGAAAATATAAACTCATTTATTTTTTAGATTTAAGTTGCGTGTCTCTAACAATTTTGAAAAGTGAAAATACAATAAATAATGAAGGTAGTATCCATAAAAAAAGCGGGACTACCCTTGCCATTTTTTGATCTATGTATTTACCTAAAAAGATCAAAAGGGTTAATACAATTGCCCATTGGCTAGCAAGTCCAGCAAACTTACCCCATTGTATATGTTTGGTATTGCTTTTCATCTAGAAAGAATTAGTCTAAAGAAGGTAAACTTTCTGGAAGTTCAAGTGGGATGGTATCTAATTGTTTTGGATTACCTTCTGATAAAACTTTTTTTATACCCTCAATGTATTGTTCTTTAAAATGAACTGCTTGTTCCAAAGAATCAGTTCGAATTTTGAGTAATTCTAATGCAGATCGGCTTTCCTTTGTACCATACCCTGGAATATAATACTTCAATGGTGTAAAAGCAATTAATGCAATGGTCAATCCAACTAAAAACATAAATGCAATACTCAATCCTATATACACTGATTTTCTAGATAGCCTAAACGCAATTACCTCGTCATAGGTGTCATCATTCGTCACAACTAGACGATAAGTACTACTGCGTCTTTTAAAAGTATTGTTAATATCTAAGTTTGCCATAATCTTTAATCTGTATAAAGGTACAACCTTTGCTTTATTTAAAAGGAATATGCTGTATTTTTAAGGTGTTTATAACCCTATGGCACAAGAAAATAGTTATCCTCAGTTAAAACGCTTTATTTGCTTGATAGCAATAGCATCGCTTTCCCTATGGGTAAGCCCAAGCTATGCCCAGGATACCACAAAAACGCTCTTGGATATAAATAATTCAAAAATTTTAAAAAAAGCAAACAAATTTCTAGATACCACCCAAAAAAAGATCAATAATTTCATCAATAAAAAAATTGAAAAAGTTAGAGATAGTTTGAATAAAAAAACAAATCGACTTCTGGATAAAACTGGATTGAATGAAATTGACAAACAACTTCCTTATGAGCGCTTGTTAAATAAAAAATATACCCTAGGAAGACGTGCCTACCAAAACACGGTATCACAATTTAATTATTTGTTCCATGCAGAAATTGGATTAGACGAGATCATTCAAAAAGCACGAGACCAGCATGAGGATGATTACACAGAACTACTGCCCTTCTATGATTATGATTTAAGTA
>RFSD01000144.1 GCA_009924165.1 Chitinophagia bacterium
TTTAATAATTGGTGCACAATTATTGGGTCATACTTTATTTAACTTATCTCTGTTTATTTATTTGCTTTGTAGATGTTTTTCTAAAAGTGAAATACATGATTGACATGAAGAAACTTAATAGATGGTGCCCAAAAAATAAGTGGTATTATTCGAGGGATTACAATGATGCTGTTTCTCATGGCTGGTATAAGACAATTGAAATAGCAGAATCCATTAGACAAAATCGAAAGAATCAAACCACAGAATAAGGCTTTGCTAGAGGCCGGGCCAGCCCCGGCCCAAATCTATACTAAAAAGGGGGCTGGCTCCTATAGTAGTATGTCCAGCGTATCCTATGAAATCATCACCGAGCAGTTGCTTGATGCCATGCAAGGAGGAATCATTCCTTGGCGTAAAACTTGGTCTGGCAATGCTCTTTGCAATGCTTTCAATAAAACCCCATATAAGGGAATCAATACTTTGATTCTTGGCATGGCTCCTTTTGGAGACCATCGGTGGGCTACTTGGAACCAGATTGCGTCTAATGGAGGCAATGTAAAACAGGGTGAGGAAAAAAAGTATACCCGTATTGTGTTGTGGAACTTTAGCAAAAAAGTTGATTCTAAGGGTAATGAGAAAAGCATTCCGTTTCTCAAATACTATCGTGTTTACAATGTCGAACAATGCGAAAATCTCAACCTGCCTGAGATTGTTACTGATGCCAACCGTGATACCATTGCAGAAGCCGAAGAGATTGTAAATGGGTATAAGTCTTGCCCTTGTGTTCAATCAGCACAAAATGCATGGTATAATCCAGTAAAAGATATTATTGGAATACCCGATATCATTCATTTTGATACATCGGATGCTTACTATTCGACACTATTCCATGAAATGGCTCATTCAACAGGTCATATTTCTCGCATGAATCGTGCGGAAGTAGTAAATACTTCTTATTTTGGCTCTAATGACTACTCTAAAGAGGAACTGGTAGCAGAGTTTACTGCCTATTTCCTTTGCAATGCTTGTGGTATCCAAAATGACCAACTTTTGGAAAATACTACTGCTTATTTGCAGTCTTGGTCGAAAGTTTTGAAAAGTGACCCGAAAATGGCAGTACAATGTGCTGGTATAGCACAAAAAGTATCTGATTATATTCTTGGAATAACCAATACCGAAGAAAACAAGGTGACAGTAGAGGAATAACCTCTACTGTTAGGCCTTTGTAGGTCCTGGCCACTCGGTTAAATATCTTAAAAAAATATCACTAAAATCTATAACATTATGTACACCTATGTAAAAAAAGTAGAAATGCCAACGCTCAATGATTTCATTAGTGGATGCTTGATTACTAATAGCGGTCATATTTATCATATAATTGATGTCAAGAATCCGAATATCAATTTTGGCGAAGTTATTCTTGAATACCATGAAAATTATGGTTCATACTTGACCATAACTTCTGTTTATGAAAACAAAGATGGTAATCAGTGGCATTACAAATTTGAAAAAGATGTTACTGAACTAATTGAATATTTAGAATATTCAAAATTAGTGTATAGTTGTGTAGCACAAGCGATTGAGAATATCAAGTTCATGTCAGATATAAAGGTTAATCCTTTGTAACTGCTGGCCTGTGGCCGCGACCATTTTTTCTTAAAAATCATGCATCATATTCTATGATAATATGACTACTTATCCTCCTCCTCCTGCCTTCGCTGTTGAACGCTCTGGTGACCGCAAGTTGTCCACCGACAGGACTGTAAGTGCTACTTGGGTATCGCAGGGTTCCTGCCCTGATACCTGTTCGCTGAAAAATGCCGGTTGTTATGCTGAGACTGGCAAGTCTAATATTCACACTAAGCGTTTGAACGAAGCCCATGCTTTGGGTAACTTTACGCCTGAGCAGATTGCGGAGTTTGAGGCTAAGGCTATTCGTCGTTTGAAGGGTAAATATGACCTTCGGGCGCATATTGTCGGCGATTGTAAAACGGTAGAATCCGCTAAGATTGTAGCCGATGCTTTGAACGAATATAAACAGCGTTCGGGCAAGCGTGTTTGGACATATACACACGCTTTGAATGTTCCCCGCAAGGTTTGGGGTGATGTTAGTATTCTTCGCTCGTGTGAAAACCAAAATGAGTTGTTGCACGAACATAATAGGGGTTATGCTTGCGCTTTGGTGGTTCCCGAACCCCATGTTTCGCACAAACCTGTAAAGTTGAAGGATGGTTTTACGGGCATTCCTTGCCCTTTTCAAGTCAAAAAGACCGCTTCGTGCAAAGATTGCGGGCTTTGCATGAATGATAAGCACCTTCACGCTAAAAAGTTGGTTATTATGTTTGCACCTGACCACGGTACTGGTAAAAAGGTGCGAAAAGCACTGCAAATATTGCCCGTTATAGCCGATAATCAATGCGGTAACTTGACAGTTACCGCATAATGTGATAAAATACCCATAGAGATAAACCTTTGTGGGTTCTGGCCCGTCGTTGGTTTTTTCTTAAAAAAATGTATACGGAGACTATTTTATTATCATGAAAAACTTTTTGTTGAAGGCTAAAAGCCACCTTCTTAAATTTGGCTTGGCATATTTTTGGGTTCTTTGGGGAGTTGTATCTACTTTGCTTCTTGTTCGAACTATTAATAAAGAGGATGCTCAACGAGTTCGTGAAATCAATATCGCTCGTCAAGAAACTGCTGAACTACGAGGAAAGATTCAAAATCATTTGATTGCTGAACACTTTTATGACAAGCCAGCAAAAGAAGTTCTTCCAGTTTTGAAGGATTTTGGAATCGGTTTGTAATATCAATTTTTGATTTGGGAGAAACAATTAAATAAAAATTGTTTCTCCCAAATATCTTAGCCCTTTGTAGATCCTGGTTCCCCTCCCGTTTTTTCTTAAAAATCCGCCCGCTAATACTATGCTAGTATGCAAATCAAAACTTGTAAGTTCGTAGATGCTAGTGATGTCTTTGAGGGTTGCCCTGATGCTTGGCAAGTCTTCATGGATAGCGACCCTGCTGTTTCGTGGGGTGATGCTAATCGCACAATGACTACCCCAGAACTGATTCAAGATACTTTGGGTATCTGGTGTTCTGATGATGAGAATGTCGAGTCCCAGATTCATACTGTGGTAAATCGATTGCAGAATGTAGATTGCTACATTGACTTGGAGAACTAAAATGCTAGACCGATTTTTGATTTTTTTCGCTGTAATCGTTGGTATTTTTATTGTTTATAAAATTGCAATGCGAAGCGAATATGATGTATTGAATTTTTTTGGTATGTTTTTTGCAATGTTCCCCTTGGCTCTTATGACTGTTGGAATGTTAGTCAATTGGATTATTGCAGGTAACACCAATTTTGTTTGGTCCATCACAGCGTATAGCATGATTCCAGCTATTTTTATTATGATGATTCTATTCGCTAAAATGTTCTTTGAAATTATTTTGCATATGTTTTTCAATGATGACAGAATTTTGAAAAAGAATACATAACTGTGCAAGAACAATTAATGATTTCTGAACAAGAACGCAAACAGAAGTTAGATAATTATATTAGATTGTCTTGTGATAATGGTTGGAATATCAAGGGCTATAATAATTTTAACGCTGTACTGATTAAATGCAAAAAATGCAATCATACT
>RFSD01000145.1 GCA_009924165.1 Chitinophagia bacterium
TTGGTCTCTAAAGCTTTTTGTTCCTTTCTTAATACTGGTTCACCAATATCTGCTAAACCAACCACATCTCTTGCATTGGTCGTTTGTCCATTTCGATTGGTGACCCAAACTTCGATACGTTTAATTTGAATTTGAGAATTAATTACTGGTAATGTACTCATTGCCTTATTGTAATTATTCCTAAAATATTGTGATAATAAAAAGTGCCTATTTTCTTCATAATCATCCAGCCTTTTTTGGAATCTTTGTGTAGACGACCCTCCCTGTAAGGCCATAGACTGGCGTTGAGATTTTTGATTGGCAATGGCACCAGTCACAAATAATTTACCAAATTGTAATTGGGCTTTCACTCCAAATAAATTTTGAGTACTTGGGATCAAAGTGCTTCGAGAAACATAATTGATATTACCTGCTTCGATAAACTTAACCACCTCGTCTTTCTTACCAGTATAATTTAATTTAATCTGATTATCGAATCCAAGATTAGACAAAGAATTTAAATTAATAGGAAACGTAATCTTATCGCCAATTTTTGCATTTAAACTAAAATTAGTATTGGCATCAAAATCAAATCCACCATTTCTTCTAGCACGTTCTGGCAAGGTTGGATTCTTAACATTTTGTCCTTGATACCCTGCCCTGATATTAATTTCTCCAACTGGTTTGATTTCAATTTTTAACAACGAATCTGACTTCCCAAATAATCGATCAAAAAAACTATCATATAATTTTGTCTTAGGTCTTGTAATTTTTCGGTTTAACACCCCAAGTGAATTTGCACGCTGCATAAAATACGCTTGCTCATCCTTACGTGTTTTTAATTTCCAGAACTCGTCAAAACTCAAGGTCGAAGGAAAACGATTGTACCCTTTTCCTATTTTTTCTGTAATATAATATTGCTTAGTGGCAGGATCATAGTCGACCCTTCTATTCAATATACTTGAATCTCTTATATCAAATGGATTAATACTTGGTTGAGACAAAAAGTCTCCACGTCTATCGGCAATTGGATACCTAAGTTTACCGACCAAAGTGTCAGCAGTTTTTTTAGTAACTGTGTCATTAAATGGAGCAATAACTCTACTTGTATCTTGAGCATGACTCGTCTGCCTCAATAGAAGAAGTACAGACAATAACATGACAGTTGGGAAAAATCTCAAGAATAAAGCATTAAATATGAGTGATTAACAATTTTTAAGGGCTTGTTTGATCAAAATTTCTAGAGAAACATCTACACCCTCTGATTGTATCACTTTATCAATCGCTTTTTCTGCAATAGCTTTTTGAATCCCTAAAGAAACAAGTGCTTGGATAGCGTCTTGATGCGGTGTGGACTTACTAAATGTAGAACCACCGGACATTTGCATTGGCAATTTTGCCAATTTATCTTTTAACTCTAAGACCAAGCGCTCTGCTGATTTTTTTCCGATCCCTTTTATTTGTTCTAGTTGACGTGCATCACCTTGTACAATGGCACGAATAATTTCATCTGGTCTCATCCCCGACAACATCATCCTAGCAGTACTTGCGCCAACTCCTGATACACTTATGAGTTGCATAAAAAGTTCTTTTTCATCCTGGCCAAAAAAACCAAAAAGTACTTGGGAGTTTTCAGTTAAATGTAAGTAGGTATGGAGCAACCCCTTTTCTTTACCAGAGATCGATTCATAAGTGTTCAAACTTATATTCACTTCATAGCCCACACCGCCAACATCCACAATAAGTTTTGCTGGGGTCAATTGGACAAAATTTCCTTGTAAAAATGCAATCATAATTGAACCAAAAATAAGGCTTACACAATGAAAAATGGGCATTTTAGGTTATTCTTAAGCATTTTTTAAGATATTTGTGGCTTACATAAACTAGATACTATGTCCCAAAAGCTGAAAGCAGCAATCACCTCGGTTGGAGGCTATGTCCCAGAGACCAAATTGACCAATTTTGACTTGGAAAAGATGGTGGATACAAATGATGAGTGGATCAAAAGTAGAACCGGTATTTCGGAGCGAAGAATCTTAAAAGAACCAGGCAAAGCAAGTTCTGATATGGCTGTAAAAGCCATCGAAGAAATTCTAAGAAAAAAGCAGTTAGACCCTTTAGATATTGACTGTATTATATGTGCCACTGTGACTCCAGACATGGTCTTCCCTGCAACAGCAAATATCATTGGAGATAAAATTGGCGCTAAAAATGCATTTGGATTTGACCTAGGTGCAGCTTGTAGTGGTTTCTTATTTGCTTTAACAACTGGTGCTAGTTTTGTAGAAGCAGGCAGGTATAAAAAAGTGATTGTGGTGGGTGTGGATAAAATGAGTTCTATTATTGATTATACAGATAGAGCAACTTGTATCATTTTTGGTGATGGGGCTGGTGCAGTATTATTAGAACCAAGTGCAGATGAAGATGGATTTCAGGATTCCATTCTAAAAAGTGATGGAAGTGGCAGTGCCTATTTACATCTTAAAGCAGGCGGTAGTTTAAAACCAGCATCGGTCGAAACTGTCATGGCAAAAGAACATTATGCTTTCCAGGATGGTCAACCAGTTTTTAAATTCGCAGTAAAAGGGATGGCAGATGTAAGTGCCGAACTATTAGAAAAACATAATTTAACTGGAGAAGATATTGCGTGGTTAGTACCTCACCAAGCAAATTTAAGAATCATTGATGCCACAGCAGACCGTGTTGGTTTACCTAAAGAAAAAGTGATGATCAATATTGAAAAATATGGCAATACCACAGCGGCCACCATCCCATTATGTTTATGGGAATGGGAGTCCCAACTAAAAAAAGGCGACAATTTAATATTGGCTGCTTTTGGCGGAGGATTTACCTGGGGTGCAGCATGGGTTAAATGGGCTTATTAATTGTATCTTTAGAAAGTAGCAATCGAATCATTTAAAAAACCGCATTATGAGTCAAAAAAAATTTAAAGGAGTTAGTACAGTAACACTGCATACTGCGGGACATGATAATGATAGTTTTTCGCATACGACACCAATTTATGCGACATCTACTTTTACTTTTAATTCTGCCGAGGAGGGAATGGAGCGTTTTAAAGGAGAAGATAAATCTAAATTGTATACAAGATGGGGCAATCCTACTTTTGTTGCAGCAGAGCAAACTATTGCAGCATTAGAGTCACATGGACTAATGAATGAACAAGGTGCGCCATTGGAATTAAAAGCATTATTGCATTCAAGTGGACAAGCTGCTATGACGACTTTATTTTTTAGTAACTTAAGTGCAGGTGATACATTGATCTCACATTATTCATTATACGGAGGCTCTCAAGAATTAATGCAAAAAGTTTTGGCAGAAGCTGGTGTGAAAATTATTTTAATAGATATCCACGATGAAGCACTTTTAATTGAAACCATCAAAGCCAATCCAAGCACAAAATTAATTCACCTCGAAACTCCTGCCAATCCTACATTACAGTGTGTGGATATTCAAGCGATATGCACCATTGCAAAAGCGCATGGTATTAAAGTTTCTGTAGATAATACGGTTGCGACACCTTATTTACAACAACCATTTGCTTTAGGTGCAGATTTTGT
>RFSD01000146.1 GCA_009924165.1 Chitinophagia bacterium
TTGAAAAAGGCTGATACGACTTTGTGTTATTGTTAAATGTATAACCTATTGATCCTCGATGCTTCACCACCTGATTTAATTCAATTAAAGGACTTGTTTGCTGTAACTCAGAATAAGAATAGCTAAAGTCAAAATTACTTGGGCTTAATATAGTATTATTTTTACCAGGTAAAAATCTGACATTGGTAAAATTTAAGGTTTTAATAGTGCTTTCATCAATGGATGCTCTTTTAATTGAATCTCTAATTGCGCCGGATACAGATTTTATTTTATCAGTATAAAGCACATCCTTGTTAAAGGGATCGAATTCAGGATTTTCTTGTGTTTTATTTAAACCAGCAAAAACGGGTACCGAAATTTTTGCTTGCGTAGGTAATAATTTAGCTGCATCAATATTGGTAGCAATATCCAATTGAGTATACCCAGTTTTAGCTCTTTCATTTATTTTTTGTTCGATACTTCCAAAACCTGTTGATCTATTATTCACTGAAACTGCAATATTACCAAGATCGGCCAATACCAGGTCCATTCTTCCAATTGCAGCCCAAGCACCTCTTTCATCTAAATTTGAAAGTCTTAATTCATTGACCCAAACTTCTGCGTCTATCATATTTTGACTAGAAGTATTTTCAAAGGCAATTAAAATACCACGCACTTCTCCCAAATTTGGATTACCCATCACAGAATAGGTATGGTTATTGGCTTGAACTCTAGTAAACTTACTATTAAAATTATAGTTCAGATTATCCCGATCTATTTTAAGTTTGACTAAATCAATTAAATTCAAGTTCATTTCATTCTCTAATGGCCAAACATCTCTTACTTCTGAAATTGAATAGGTTTTTCTTTTCGTCGTAGTTAATGGGATACGAATTTCATAAAAGTTATTTTGAAAATCCTGACCTATCCGAATTACAGCAGTAATCACACCTTTTTCAACAATATCTGGGCGTGTTTTATTTTCGGCATGCAGAAACATGGACAAGCTACCATAACGACGAATATCAATATTCATCGTTTTAAATACACCCCTTGGGGTCGTATTTTTTTGTAAATTATATAATTGAACACTTAATGCTTGTTCATTTTGTAATAAGTTCACTCCATTATTACTTAATAATTGTACACGCTCAATCCCTGGAGGTACTAAATAATTTACTGGAGTTCGACTACCATTTTCTTCTAAACTTACAGCTATCGTATTCATAGTAGCTGCATTGCTAGAAGCTGATACTAATTTATATTCTCCAGAGCTATCTACATCGTACATAAATTGTCTCCACTGATTACGAACTAAATCGAGTCTTGCAAAACGAAGTGTAATTGAATCTTCAAAGCCTGTAAGGTACATCCTTAAAAAACGTATTGACTTATAATCTCGAATGCCTCCAATTCGTTTTGCTAGGTTAGAGTTAATTGGCACCCTAAATAAAAACCAATTCTCAACAGATTTAGAACCATCCGCTAAAGTGACACTAACAGTTTTTGAATCTGTCACATACCTAGTTGAATTCACACCTATTCTTCCTTTTTGTAAATCAATTTCGTATTCAAAATAAGCTTCTGTTTCATTTAAAGTATTATCTCTATTTAAATCTTCATTGTCTGGTAATAAAGTCGCCGCACTACTAAATTGACTATTGCCAGCTAAAGCCGAGTTGCCTTGAGGATTATTAAAATATTTATACCTACTTAAAATATTCGCATTACTTGCATCATAACTTGCATCACGATACCATACATAGTTATCTGCTGAGGGATCTTTAATGAATTGCTGTGCTACATTGCTATTGCCAATTTGATTGATCAGATAGGCTCTTTTGATTCTTTCGTCTTCATCTCCAAGTCCATCAAAACCAATATCCTGAAATTTTCTGTCTTCTGGATTATTACTAAATGCATTGGTTACTTGAATTGGCGTCACAGGTACCCTACCCCAGGTTGAACTATCAATACTTGCAGGTATCGTAGGCGTTGGCATTCCGTTTTCATAAAAGCGTCTTCCGTCTTTTAAGATATCCTCACTCACATTTCCTAAGTTTAAAATTAATTTTCCTTTAGTCGCCGCTGATCTTATAAATGGATCCTGCACCCAAAACTCCACGTACTCTATAATATTTGTTTCAAAATCTGTTTGATCCAAAGCACGCATGATGCCACCCCATTTATCTGAAGGATTCTTAGCGTTCCCGTTTCCATCCAAGTCCTTGTAATTATAGTTATACGGGCCTCGATCTTTTGGATAATAACTTAAATCAAAAGTTGGTAATTGAACATCTGTGATATTGGTTGTTCTTTGAGGAAATAATTCATTGGTAAATACTTGACGAATTCTTGGATCGCTTAGAGCGGCCACATTATTTGCTAATGGATTATTTGAACTATTTCGATCTTGTAAATTGGGCTCGATTGTATACCAAGCTAACCTTGCTCTATTCTTGTTGTAGTCAACTGAATCAGCTAATGCACCTTCTGGAAAACGATCTAATGGCGTGGATGCGAGTGTCCAAGCATTAAAAGGAAACCTTAAGTCAATATTGGTCCTTGTTGCTTCAAAATCATCTAAATAAATTAAACCTGCAGCTCCTCTTCCAATTTGTTGCGCATGCCCAGGTTTTAATATAGCCGCTTCTCCATATGCTACTATGGATGATTTTGCTTTGGTACTATAAAATGGAAGTTTATCTAAGAGTCTTGTTAAACCAGGTAAGTCTTTTTTATAATTAAAATCAAAGCCATACATTGAATTACTAATTGGATCAGATCCATAATTCGTCTTGATAAAAAATGGTCGCTCATTCAAACGTGAAGAGGATAATCCAAAATTAAAATTCTTACTAGCTATATAATCAATCCTCAATGCCCTAAATCCACGCTCCTGAAATCCAAAACCTAAATTGTTTTCATAAGAGACATTGACTGGAATATTAGAACTCAAAATACCAGGGTTGATAATTCTTACTGTACCAGATCCATAATCAACAAGATAATCAAACCCTTCTCTTAAAATTTGTCCCCCAGCACGCACGCTCACAGAACCTGGAGGCACATTGAAGGCATTTAAGCTAATTTCAGATCCACCTGCACTGCCTTTGACTTGCCCTTCCATCACAAAACGGTTCAAGTTGGCATAGGTTTGTGCTTCGGCTTTGATGTTACGATATAATTGATTGTAAATATATTTTTTTGAGATATTGGTGTCAATGCCAGCAAATGCAATGTCTTGTAAGTCTTTACCAAAGGGTTCCAATAAAGGAAAAACAATCCTACCCATATTGGATAAGACTGTATAACCTTCTACATAATCGAATACTCCGTCTGGTTGTGGGTCATTTCGATTATTCAGTCTATCTAATTGTAAAATTTTGATCAATGAAATACCCTCATTTGCTTTATTGGTCACAGGCAAATATCTTTTTAATCCTGCACTAGGTTCTTC
>RFSD01000147.1 GCA_009924165.1 Chitinophagia bacterium
GGAACGTTTACTGCGAGTAACTACACAATTAATTATGTAGCTGGGACACTAACAGTAGTTCCAGCAATTTTAACGATCACAGCAAATAGTATAAGTAAGGTATATGGTGCTGTAAATCCAATATTAACAGTTACTTATACAGGATTAGTGAATGGAGATGTAGCGCCATCAACGTTACCGACAATAAGTACAACAGCGCTTTTAAGTTCACCAGTAGGGACTTATCCAATTACTGCTAGTGGTGCTGCAGATGCGAACTATACGATTAGTTATACAGCAGGAACATTAACTGTGAATAAAGCAGCATTAATAATCACAGCCACGCCAAATCAAACCAAAGTATACGGTACTGCAGACCCATTGATTTATCAATATACATTAAGTGCACCACTATTAACTGGTGATGTATTAACGGGAGCGTTAACAAGAGTATCAGGAGAAACAGTAGGCCCTTATGCGATCCAGCAGGGTACATTAACGAACACGAATTATGACATTACATATGTAGGTAATAATTTTACGATTACTACTGCGCCTTTAAGCATCACTGGCATTACTGGAGCAAATAAGGTTTATGATGGTACAACCATTGCAACAATAAATGGGACCGCTTCTTATGTTGGTTTAGTAGCTGCTGATGCAGGGTTAGCAGTAACTGGGGCACCTTCATTTAATTTTAATAATAAAAATGTAGGTACAGCAAAGCCAATTACGGTTGCTGGTTTTACCGCCCCCACATCAAATTACAGTTTAACACAGCCCACTGGTTTAACAGGTTCTATTACGCCAAAAACAGTAAATGTTATTGCAACTGCGAACGATAAACAATACGATGGTAACACCACAGCTACATTAAGTAATATTACAAGTCCTGGATTTATTAGTGGAGATTTAGTCACAATTAATTATGCTTCTGCTACATTTGATACAAAAGAAGTTGGTAATAATAAAACTGTTACAGTAAATGGTATTAATTTAACAAGCACAGATGCACCAAATTATTTACTAGCATCAAATACAGCAACTGCATTAGCTAATATAACTGCCCCTCCTGTATTCATTTTCGAAGTACCTAATGCATTTACGCCTAACGGAGATGGACTAAATGATCTATTAAAAATTATAAGCAATGCGGGCATTATTGAATTAAGAAGTTTTAAAGTATTTAGCAGATCCGGTAACCTGGTTTTTGAGTCTAGGGATTTATCTAGAGGTTGGGATGGAAGATTCAATGGCAATCTACTTCAAGCAGATATTTATTACTGGACTGCTGTATATGTAGATAGAAATAATGTAGTTAATTCAAAAAACGGGACTGTCCTCTTGTTAAAATAATTTGAAATTTAAAGTATACATATCATCTCTTTTCCTACTTGTCTTATTCAAGGTAAATGCACAAGAAATTGTTCTATCGCAACCTTTTGCTGCAGCTCAATTTTTAACTCCTGCATCCGTTGGTAATGGTGTATTTGATCAACGTATTCAATCTAATTTTAGGAGCCAATCCATTGCTGGTTTAAATTTTGCAAAAACCTTAGTGGTTGGATGGGATAGAAAGTACAATCGAAAGGCAGAAGATCGGTCAAATTACTTAGGTATTGGGGGGCAAATTATTTCAGAACAATTAATGAATGGCTTATTAAATACGAATTTTATTACAATCAATTCTGCCTATCATTTATTTTTAGATGGGGATGAATATTCAAATGTTGCTATAGGACTAGGTGTAACTTATGCTCAATCCACATTAGATCGATCTAAGTTGAGATTTGGTGATATGTTTGACCCATCAGGAAATTTATCTGGTAATCCTTCTGCAGAAATATTTTTATCCAATCCAAGTCGCTTGTCAGCTAATACAGGATTGCTTTTTACACGACATTCCACTAATACCTTTTTACAATTAAGTGCCAATGGATTCTTTTTTGCAAAGCCTGATATGACCAATTCTCCTTACAATGAAGCGCCTGGAATGCGTTCTACTTTATTCATGAATCTAGAAAAGTATTTTAATGAAAACTATACTTATTTAATTCATGGGGCATTTAGTAGCAGAAACAAGATCAATAGTTACGTGGCTGGTGCGAGTATTTCATTGCCTATTAAATATGAGTTTGACCATGATCGCCGTTTGTATATAGGTTGCTTTTATCGTTTTAAAGATGCAATAATTCCATCTATCAATATCATGATGGATGATTATATATTTGGAATAAGTTATGATATCTATTCAAACGACTTTACAGCGGCTGGTATCAGATCAAATAGTTTTGAAATGACTTTATCAAAATCATTTGGTAAACGAAAGAAGGAATTGATGCGTACTTTATTTGATTAAAATTATACGATTAAAACATAATCGAACAGTTCACCCATTCAGGATCAAAATTAGTGTTGTATTTTTTATAGAAATTGATTGCAGGTTCGTTCCAATCTAAAACCTGCCAATTCATACCATTGAATCCTTTTTCTTTTGCTTCTACAATCAATGCATCCATTAAAAGGCTACCAATTTTTTGACCACGCATATCTTCTGTGACTAAAATATCTTCTAGGTACATTCTTTGTCCTTTCCAAGTAGAGTAGCGAACATAATACAATGCCATCCCTACCACTACACCTTGCGCCTCTGCTACAAATGCCCACCATACTGGATTTGCGCCAAATCCACTTTCCTCAAAATGTTTTAGAGATACGGTGACTTCGTCTGGTGCTTTTTCGTAAATAGCTAGTTCTTGGATCAATTCCATCATGCGAACACAATCCTTACGAACAGCTTTGCGAATTTTTATTTCCATAAAAAGGGATTAATAGCGTTATGATCATATTTTAATACTTAGATGTAAAATATGTAATTGAAAAAAAGAAATATTTAAACTATAAAGATGCTTTAGCCAATGCCTGCGCTAAATCTGCTTCTAGGTCTTCTATATTTTCGATACCCACACTCATTCTAATCAAGCCATCAGTAATACCATACTTGATTCTTTCTTCTTTTGGTATGGACATATGGGTCATGCTTGCTGGATGTGACACTAAAGTATCCACAGTGCCTAATGATACTGCACGTGTGCAAACTTCCACAGCGTTAATGAACTTCTTGCCAGCTTCAATACCACCTTTTAGTTCAAAACTAATTAAGGGTGCATGTTGCTTCATTTGTTTTTTAGCAATTTCGTGTTGTGGATGTGTTGCTAGTCCTGTATAATTCACATGTGCAATAGCAGGATGCGCTGCTAAAAAATTAGCCACTTTTGCAGTATTGCTACAATGTCTTTCCATTCTAACTTCTAAAGTCTTCATGCCTTGTATTAACAAGTAGGCATCAAACGCATTGCTATTACCACCCATCAATGCATGCCATTTCCAGGCTTTCTTATTCATGAATTC
>RFSD01000148.1 GCA_009924165.1 Chitinophagia bacterium
TCGGTTTTGCAGGAGCTATTTTATCTAATACCAAATTAATGGTTGCACCTTTGGATACCATATTTTGAATAGGCATACCCAATGAATCTATTTGACTTCCATAAGCACTTGGATTTTGGTCAAATACAAATGCAGAAGCACTATCCCCTATTGAACCATTGACAGATACTAGACCAAGATTTAATCCTAAACTAAGTAATTGCGCTTTGGCTTGCTCGTATGTTAAACCGACCAAGTCGGGCATAAACATACCTGCAGAAGCACCTCCATCTCCTACTAAAAAATGAATCAGCGTACCTGAAGGTATTTTTGAACCAGGTGCAATAGGTTGCCCATTGACTAACTGATCAATCACCACATTTTTATTTTGATCTGGTACCATTTGTATTGAACCCAATCTTAACCCCAATACTTTTAAATAAGTCTCGGCACTTTTAATTGAAAATCCTACAAGGTTTGGCATATCTACTTGTGGTGCTATCACACGATTGATTGTTAGGTATACTGTTCTTCCTTTTTTCACAATCTCGTCTGCCTCTGGGGTTTGTCTTAGCACAGCATTTCTAGCAAGGGTGTCTACATAAATTGAATCTTGGAACTCCACATCAAAACCCAATGCAATTAAATTTTTCTCTGCAGCTGCTGCATCTAACCCTATGACTGTAGGTACTTTTTCTGTTTCGCCATTTCCAGTGATCCAACCCAAAGAGAAAAAGAAAATAATGAATAGGCAGCATGCCACTCCAAAACCAATGAGCACATTCATCCACAATGGCTTCTTTAAAATATCGTCAATGAGTTTCAAATTACTTGATTTTATTTTTGTTCTAAACTATCCTCAATAATCCAACCATAAAAATCTGTTAAGTTCCAGCCCATTGCTTTTACTTGTTGTGGAATCACACTTGCCTCACTTTGTCCTGGGACGGTATTCACTTCTAACATGTATGCTTTTTCTGCAGCTTCATCATAAATGAAATCAATTCTAACCACACCTCTGCAATTCAATATAGCATATACCTTTTGTGCAGCTGCTGTTAATGCATCAAACATCTTAGGCGTGATGTCTGCTGGTGTAATTTCTTTACTCTTGCCTTGGTATTTTGCCTCGTAATCAAAAAACTCGTTCTCTGTTTTGATTTCGGTGATTGGCAATACCGTGATCTTTCCTTTAGACTTAAACACCCCAATGGTGAATTCCCTTCCACTGATAAATTCCTCTACTAATATCTGTGTGTCTTCTTTAAACGCTTTATCTAATGCAGCAGGTAATTCACTAGCTTGATTTACTTTGCTAATACCAAAACTACTTCCGCCATTATTAGGCTTCACAAAAACTGGTAGTGAAAGATTGGATAATATTTTGTCAGGGCTTAATGTTTGTTCTTTAAATAAATGTAACGATTTTGCAACACCAATACCTCCAAATCCTGCAACAGCCACCGTATATCTTTTATTAAAAGTCAATGCTGAAGTTGCCGTGTCACAGCTAGTGTAAGGCAAGCCAATCATATCAAAATAACCTTGTAATTTACCATCTTCACCCGGTGTGCCATGAATACACATTAATGCCACATCGAATTTTATTTTTTCAGCACCTTCTTGAATACTAAAATCAGCTTTTTCAACAGCCACCTCTTCCCCAGCTGTATTCTTATACCACCAACCTGTTGGATGAATGTCAATTTGATAGACTTCAAATTTTGATTTATCTAATGCGTTGAATACGGTCTTTGCACTTTTATAACTAATCTCGGCTTCAGAACTATATCCTCCTGTAACCAATGCAACTTTTGTTTTCATAATTTCCACTTTGTACTAGGTCATGAATGCACCTACAATTTACTCAATAAAAAAAGGGAAATGATTCCCTTTTTAAACCATTCAATTATAAATGTAATTTTTCTTTCTTAGCTAATAATTCATCCACTGTTTCTTTGTACAACTCGTCTGGTACACAACAGTCTACCGGACAAACTGCAGCACATTGAGGTTCTTCATGAAAGCCTTGACATTCTGTGCACTTGTTGTGCGTGATATAGTAAGTGTCCATGGCAACAGGTGCTATTCTAGCACCCGCATCCACTGTAGTACCATCCATTAAAGTGTATGTGCCTTTCAATGAAGTACCATCGGCCATTGCCCATTCTACTCCACCTTCATAGATTGCGTTATTTGGACATTCTGGCTCACATGCGCCACAATTGATACATTCGTCTGTAATTTTGATTGCCATAAAAAATATTTAAATATTAGAATCGTACTTTTGCTAACAAAGATATATAACTAGCATGAACTTACAAGCAAGAATTAAAGGTTTTGTCGCTCTTGGACAACAGCTTTCAGATCCAAACAATACCCTATTCATTGAAGCAAAATCAGAGGCATATCGCCAAAACGCCTGGTTTTTACCTGAATTCATAGATCAAGCGATTATGCAAATATGTGAACAGTTTTTACAGCAAAAAGCACTTGAAGCTTGGACTGCTGCTTATCCCTCTATTTCGAATGAAACCACACCTATAAAAGTAGGCATTGTAATGGCAGGCAATATCCCCCTTGTAGGTTTTCATGATTTGCTTAGCACCCTGATTGCAGGACATATTGCAATTGTGAAAAGGTCTTCTAAAGACAAGGTATTGATGGACTTTATCATTGCAAGCCTAATCAAGATTGATCCCGCATTTGAAGCACGGATAATGGTTCAAGAACAACTTAGAAATTGCGACGCCTATATTGCCACTGGAGGCAATACTGCGGGTAACTATTTTGAATATTATTTTGGTAAATACCCGCATATCATCCGCAAAAACAAGACTTCTATTGCCATTTTAGATGGCGCTGAAACTTTGTCAGAACTGGCTGCCTTAGCAGATGATTGCATGTTATATTATGGGATGGGCTGTAGGAATGTGACCCAAATTTGGGTGCCCGAAGGCTATGATTTTATTCCTTTTTTAACTGCCCTAAAAAAATACAATTACTTACTAGATCAACATAAATACAAGCACAATTATGATTATCAATTGGCTTTATTAATGATGGGAAAAAAATTGTACATGGATTCTGGTGGTGTATTAATGAGCGAAAACCCTTCTCCATTTGCTGCCATTAGCCAGATACATTATCAGTATTACAAATTGGGCACAACGCCAACATTTAATATGGATGAGATACAGTGTGTAGTGGGTAAAAATCAGCTTCCTTTTGGTAGTTTGCAGAAGCCCCTTTTATCCCAATATGCAGACGGAGTTGATAGTTTAGCCTTTTTGACTAGCTTAAAATAAGCCTAATTTTTCCCTTTATGTTTTTGAAAAATTGTCATAACCA
>RFSD01000149.1 GCA_009924165.1 Chitinophagia bacterium
TAAATACACCACAACTAAAATCAGTAACTTCACAATCTCGAAAATTCTTAATACTCATTCTATATTTAGGAAAATGATCAAAATAGCGTTTGACCCGGTTTATGCGCATCCACTGCCTGATAATCATCGGTTCCCCATGCTAAAGTATGAGCTTATCCCTGAGCAATTATTGCATGAAGGTACTTGTACAGAGGCTAACTTTTTTAAGCCTGGAACATGTGTAGCAGAAATTATTTTACAAACACATGATAAAGACTATTTAGATAAGCTATCGAATCAACAATTAACCGCATCTGAGCAAAGAAAGATTGGATTCCCGCTTTCTCCTGAATTAATTCAAAGAGAATTAGTGATTACCCAAGGCACTATAGAATGTGCTTTATATGCTTTGCAGAATGGATGTGCGATGAATATCGCAGGGGGCACACACCATGCTTTTGCAGAAAGAGGTGAGGGGTTTTGTATATTGAATGACCAAGCGATTGCTGCCAATTACTTAATTAGTCGACAACTTAGTCAAAAAATACTCATCATAGATTTAGATGTGCACCAAGGAAACGGCACTGCTAAATTATTGGAAAACGAGCCTAGGGTATTTACTTTTAGTATGCATGGATTGACCAATTACCCTTTTCATAAAGAAAAGTCCGACTTAGATATTGGTTTACTAGATGGCACCACCAGTGAGTCCTATTTAAAAACACTAGAAGAAGTATTACCTAAACTGATTGAGCAGGTTCAACCAGATTTTGCTTTTTATTTGGCAGGGGTGGATATATTAAGTACAGATAAATTCGGGAAACTTAAAGTGAGTATGGAATCCTGTAAACAAAGGGATGTTTTTGTTTTTTCGCAGCTCAAAAAAAATAAGATACCCGTTGCAGTGACTTTAGGAGGCGGCTATTCACCCGATATTAAAACAATTGTGGAAGCACATTGTAATACTTTCAGAACAGCAATGGATTTGTTTAACTAAAACCTTGAATTTAAAAATTGATTAAGCGTACCTTAGCAATCCATTATAGATAGAATAGAATATTAAACAAACCTAATGAACGAAGCACTCAATGTTTTCAATGAACCACTCATTGTATGTGGAACAAGTCCAATGACAGGTGCATACCGAGATGGCTGTTGCAATACAGGAGTATACGATAGAGGCACACATACAGTTTGTGCGGTGGTGACCGATGCATTTTTACAGTTCTCAAAAAGTAAAGGCAATGACTTGACCGTGGATTACCCAGCTTCTAATTTTATAGGACTAGTGGATGGAGATAAATGGTGTCTTTGTGTATCTAGATGGATAGAAGCCTATCAAGCTGGTGTTGCACCTCCCATTATATTGAAAGCAACCCATATCAAAACTTTGGAATACATTTCATTAGATGAATTGATGAAGTTTGAGTATGCTTCCCCAATAATTTAAATATAACAACGAAGCAATTTTAAATCAATAATATGGCATTCTTAGATTGGACCGAAGTAAATAACAAATTAGAAAAGACTTATAAGTTTGATACTTATAATGATGTTGTCTCATTCTCCAATCAAGTGATGCAAGTTGCTATTGAACAAGACCATCATCCAGAAATTCATGTTCATTATAATTTTGTAAAAGTGTGTATCACGGATTACGAACAAGGAACAGTCTCGGAAAAATGTCACAGGTTTGTCACTGCTGTGAATCAAGTTGTGTGATACATTTGCAATTAGAGTATATCAATAAAAAAGGGTCTATGAATTTGATTTCATAGACCCTTTTATTTTTTGAACTGTATTTTATTTATAAAAAAATTAGTTCTGATGTATTAATCAGCAGCGTAAAACTTTCTATACAATTGACCTGTAATAAAAACAGCATTGTTGTCCTTATTTTTATTTGCCCAAGCTTTGAATTTTGGGTGGTCATGGATTGTCTTGTAATCTTCTTCAGAAGTCCAATGTCCAATCGTACAATTTCTGTAGGTTTTTGTGGTATCAGATGCAGCTAATTTAAAATAGCTATAGTAATTTTTAGGAAATCCCATTTCGGCCATAATTGTATTGATTTCCTTTAAGCTAGCAATATAGGTTTTCTCCATATCTGCATTTTTAACATCATAAAAATGGACAGAATTAATTGCTTTTTGAGCAGTAGCTGTCATGTTAAATCCAATTGCGCAAAGCATTAGTAAAAAGATAATTTTTTTCATGGTTGTTAATTTTAAAATCTAAGAAACTAAAATAGGATGAACATACAATCATTTAACCCTGATTTCTTGTTCCCACTCGCGATTATGGGACAAGATTGACCAAATTTCAACAAATACAAGATTTCAGCTCAAAAAAGCCTGAATTCTTTAACAGAAACGATTTTATACGTTTAGTCACTCATAAAATTATGTAAATTATAGGTGTTTATTTGACAAAACTATCATTTGTTAGTACTATTGCAGTTATAAATCTTGCTTATGGCTATTTTATCAGATCTAGGGATTCAGCATTCAAATGTGCATATAAACTTATCAAGTGAGGCACTTATACAATTATCACTTGAGACCGATAAAGGTTCAGCATTGTCAGATACAGGTGCCTTGATGGTTTATTCAGGTGAAAAAACTGGTCGAAGTCCAAAAGATAAAAGAATTGTGTTAGAGGAAAGTTCAAAAGAACATATTAATTGGGGTGATGTGAATCAACCAATCGACCCGGCATCCTTTAACCAAGCAAAAAATAATGCCATCGCATTTTTTAATACTTGTGCAAATTTATTTGTCGTAGATGGGTATGCGGTATGGGATAAAAATAACAGAATCAAAGTAAGAATTATTTGTACTAAAGCATACCATGCGTTGTTTATGTACAATATGCTAATTCGACCTACGCAACAAGAGTTAGCAAATTTTGGTACACCAGATTATGTACTTTATAATGCTGGAGCTACTAATGCAGACATGTCTATCAAAGGCATTACTTCAACCACTTCTATCCAGTTGTCATTTGAGCAAAAAGAGATTTTAATTTTTGGAACAGAATATGCAGGTGAGATGAAAAAAGCAATTTTTTCATTGCTTAATTATTTGATGCCATTAAATCAAATGCTATCAATGCATTGTTCTGCAAATGAAGCTGCAAATGGCGCTGTGAGTTTATTCTTTGGATTGAGTGGCACAGGGAAAACGACTTTATCAGCAGATCCAAATAGAAATTTGATTGGGGATGATGAACACATTTGGAGTGAAAATGGAATTTCAAATATTGAGGGTGGATGTTATGCAAAAGCAATCAATTTAGATCCACAGAAAGAACCAGAAATT
>RFSD01000150.1 GCA_009924165.1 Chitinophagia bacterium
GCTTTTGCACGGATGCTTACTAAGCGTAATGCATCTTCAAAACTTAAAGTTTGATTCGCTACAAGTGCACTAAATTCTCCAAGGGAATGTCCTGCAACCATATCTGGTGTGGTATTGTCCATTGTCAAATAGGCTATTACAGAATGGATGAACACTGCAGGCTGTGTAACATTGGTTTGCTTTAATTGTTCATCTGTGCCTTCAAACATGATATCACTTATTCTGAATCCTACTATTTCATTGGCTTTTTCGAATAAAGCTTTTGCTGCTTCATTGGACTCGTATAAATTTTTTCCCATTCCAGAAAACTGACTTCCTTGTCCTGGGAATACAAATGCATGTTTTGACATATTCAATCGTTTGACCAAAAATAAATCAAAGCATCCATTATACAAATAAAAATGGTGAAGCTAGGCTCCACCATTCATTACAAACTAACTTATAACCAAACTATAAACCAAAACGCTTAGGCATTGATGTCTAAATATTTTAAGAATTCAGCCTTTGTATTTTCTTCTTGAAATTTACCACCATAAAAACTTGTGATGGTATTGGAACTATCATCCTTCACACCTCTACTTGCAACACATAAATGTTTTGCATCCATAAACACCGCTACATCTTGCGTTTGCAAAACAGTCTGTAAAGCCTTTCCAATTTGCATAGTCAAACGCTCTTGCACTTGTGGACGCTTAGAAAAATATTCTACCAATCTGTTTAACTTACTTAAGCCAATCACTTTACCACTGCTGATATACGCCACATGCGCTTTACCAAAAAATGGTACAAAATGGTGCTCACAATTGGTGTAGAAATTGATATTTTTTTCGACCAACATTTCATTGTACTGAAATTTATTTTCAAACAAAGTCATGCTTGGCATGTTTGCTGGATTCAATCCTTGGAACAATTCTTTCACATACATTTTTGCTACTCTGAGTGGTGTACCTCTTAGACTATCATCATTTAAGTCCATCCCAATTGTTTCCATGATGGCTCTAAAATGCGGTTCTATCAAGGCAATCTTTTCCTCGTCTGTTTTATCAAAAGCGTCTGCACGCATTGGTGTATCTACTGAGCTTGCTTTATGCTCATCGCCCATTTCTTCGATGATTAAATGGCTTAATTCAATTTTTTGTTCGCTAAGCGGGGTAGTCAACAAAGTTTCTTTCTGTTTCATAAAGTCGAATTTTTAATGCTAATTGCTCAGCAATACGAGGTCTTAATAAATTGTAAATCACAATTGCAATATTTTCTGCAGATGGATTTAAATTTTTAAACAACTCGGTGTCTAGGTTTAAGTTTTTGTGATCGAATCGGGCGATAACTTCTTCCCCAACAATCTTGCTCAAGTCCTTGGTGTTAATCACGAATCCAGTAATTGGATCGGGCACACCTACTACTTTTACAATAAGGTCATAATTATGTCCATGATAATTAGGATTACTACATGCACCAAAAACACGCTTGTTCTCTTCGTCTGTCCAGTCTGCACAATACAATTTGTGAGCGGCATTAAAATGCTCTTTTCGGTATACCGCCACCTGATGTTCCATAGTTCCTTAATTAAGAGGGATAAAGTTACAATATTAGAACAAGGATGCGCTGATAATGTTTAAGTAAAAATCAAATAAATTAAACAAAAAGCTTCAAAAAGGCGTTTTGTCGACTATTTTAACGAATAATTAGCCAAAATACTCAACATAGATACGCTGTGTCTCGTACAATTTTATGCAATGGAGTTGTACCTCCTTGGGAATATGTGGTTGGAGTTGCTCCCAGATGGCAATTGCTAGGTTCTCGGTCGAACATAATTTCCCTTCCATAAAGGGTACGTCTAAGTTTAAGTTCTTATGATCCAATGGATCTATCACGTGCTGCTTAATTAGGCTACTTAGCTTTTTAACGTCAAATAAGAAACCCGTTTCAGGATTAGGCTTCCCTTTAATGGTTACCATTAACTCATAGTTGTGTCCATGCCAATTTTCATTTGCACAAACCCCAAACACTTCCTCATTTTTTTCCTTAGACCAATTTGGGTTGGCTAATTTATGGGCAGCGTTAAAATGTTCCACTCGAGTTAGGTATACCATCACCGTTTATTTTTGCAAAGATATAAATTTGATGGAACTTTATCCCATGAGAGTCATTATATCTGCAGCAACGAATGGGGAATGGATGCCCCTTTTTCAAAAAATCAACCCAAAATTCGTTACACCCAATAAAAAGTTTTCTGTTGGCTTCCATGAATCCGGTGTAGGTATGCTTGCTAGCAGTGTTTCTTTAGTGAAGATGGTAGTGCAAGAAACGCCAAGCTTAATTATTCAAATGGGTGTGGCTGGAAGCTTAGATCCAAAGATTCCTTTAGGCAAAGTTTTTGTAATTAAGGATGATGTGATTGGTGATATTGGTGTGTCAGAAAATAAACAATGGAAAGACTTATTTGATTTAAAATTAGATGGTGCCAATGATGCGCCTTTTGAAAAAAAATCTTTACCGAATCATTGGTTGAATCAATATAATTTATTGAAGCTGCCTACTAAAAAAGGGGTGACTATAAATACCATCACCACCGATAAAAAAATCATCGAACGCTACCGAACTAAATACAAAGCTCAGATAGAATCCATGGAAGGTGCTGCCTTACATTATATTGGCAGAGATTTAAATATTCCATTTATTCAAATTCGTGCCGTATCCAATTATGTGGGGGAACGCAATAAAGCAAAATGGAAAATGCAGGAAGCCATTTATAATTTAAATGAGACGGTCATAAAATATTTAGAGACTTTATCTACTCAAGCTTTTTAATTTAGAATCGAATTCATATGCCTACAATTGATATCGGTTTTTCACCTTGTCCTAACGACACTTTTATTTTTGACGCTTTAGTCAATCATAAAATTGATACCAAGGGCTATGATTTTAAATTACACTTAGAAGACGTACAAACCTTGAATGAGTGGGCTTTACAGGGCAAGCTACCCTATTCAAAAATCAGTTATGGGGTTTGGCCTAAATTAAAAAATCAATACCAATTATTAGAGAGTGGCGGTGCATTGGGAAAAGGTGTTGGCCCATTATTAATTTACAAAGAGGCACCAACAAATGTATCTGGTAAGCCAGATGCAAAAATAATGCGCGTTGCCATTCCTGGAATGGATACCACTGCACATTTATTATTTAATCTTGCTTTCCCTGAAGTGAATAATAAAGTTTTTTTAGTCTTTAATGAAAT
>RFSD01000016.1 GCA_009924165.1 Chitinophagia bacterium
AATTATTAGTCTTTGTGTCCTGATGACAGGATTCGTCCAAGCCCAAAGACCTTTAGCCCCGCCACCAGTGGCAGACACAAGTGCTGCAGCAGGTGCTAAAAAAGACCTTCCTGCAAAAACAGGTCCAAAATCCTTTAAAGAATTCATCACTAAGAAAGCTGTGACCCAAAAAGGAGTCTTTACTGTGCATCTTCAGGACGATAAGTTCTACTTTGATATCCAAGATAGTCTTTTAGGTAGAGAGTTGATTGCTGTAACCCGCTATGCAAAAGTAGCAGGAGGAGCAAGAAAATATGGAGGTGAGCAAGTAAATGAGCAAACCATCCAATTCGAAAAAGGACCTAATAACCGTATTTTCATGCGTGTGGTATCCCTTATAAGTAGAGCGGATTCAACTCAAACCATCGCAAAAGCGGTAAAAAACTCTTATTTGGACCCAATTGTAGCAGCTTTTGAAATTAAAGCTTATGGAAAAGACTCTACAAGTTCAATTATCGATGTAACCGACTTTTTTAAAGGTGATAATCAAGCAGTTAGCTTGAGCAGTTTTGAGAAGAGAAATTTTAACCTATCAGGACTTGCTTCTGATCGTTCTTATATTGAAACAATCAAGTCCTACCCAATTAACATAGAAGTTAGAACGGTAAAAACTTACAATGCGAGTTCCCCAATGCCAGGAAGTCCTGCAGGTGGTAGCTTTATCCCAGCAGCAGCAAACGCTGGCGCTGTAACCTTTGAATTAAATACCTCTATCTTATTGTTGCCTAAAACACCAATGGGACGTCGTTTATTTGATTCAAGAGTAGGCTATTTTGCAGATAATTTTGTAGAGTATTCTGACGACCAACAAAAAGTAAAAAATCAAGTATTTGCTGTTCGTTATCGTCTAGAGCCAAAACCTCAAGATGTAGAAAAATATAAAAGAGGTGAACTAGTTGAGCCAATGAAGCCTATTGTTTATTATGTAGATCCAGCAACACCTAAAAAATGGGTGCCTTATTTAATTGCTGGTGTAAACGACTGGAATATTGCATTTGAAAAAGCAGGTTGGAAAAATGCTATCGTAGGTAAAGAATGGCCTAATGATAGCACAATGAGTTTAGAAGACGCAAGATTTTCTGTGATTCGTTATTTCGCTTCTGATATCGAGAATGCTTATGGCCCTCAAGTACATGATCCACGTAGTGGAGAAATTTTAGAAAGCCATGTTGGTTGGTACCATAATGTAATGAGCTTAGTACACGACTGGTATATGGTTCAAACTGCAGCAGTTGATCCTGCAGCTAGAAAAATGCATTTTGATGATGAATTAATGGGGAACTTAATTCGTTTTGTATCCTCTCACGAAATTGGTCACACATTAGGTTTGAGACATAATATGGGTAGTTCTAGTAAAACACCTGTAGAAAAATTAAGAGATAAAACATGGGTGGAAGCAAATGGTCATACAGCATCAATCATGGACTATGCACGCTTTAACTATGTTGCTCAACCAGAAGATAAGATTTCGCAATCTGGATTGTTCCCAAGAATAGGAGACTATGACAAATGGGCGATTCAATGGGGTTATACCTACACTGGCGAAAATGATGCACAAGCAGATCGCAAGATTAATAACAAGTGGATTGTAGATAATTTAAGCAAAAACCCAAGAGTATGGTTTGGGGGTGAAGGCAGAAATGATGATCCAAGAGCGCAAACAGAAGACTTAGGTGATAATTCAATGTTAGCGAGTGAATACGGTATTAAGAATTTGAAAAGAATCTTAGTGAATTTACCAGAGTGGACTAAAGAAGAAGGTGATCGTTATGAAAACTTAAGCCAAATGTATGGTCAGGTAGTTGGTCAATTTAGCAGATACATGGGCCATGTGTTGAGAAATATTGGAGGTGTTCAAGAAACCTTTAAGAGTGTAGAAGAAAAAGGTGATGTGTATACACCAACAGCAGTTGCAACGCAAAAACAAGCAATGCAATTTTTCCATACACAATTGTTTACTACACCAAAATGGTTAATGGACGCATCTATTTTAAACAAGTTTGCAAATCCAGTAAGCAATGAGCGTGTTCAAACAATTCAAACAAGCATTTTAAAATCATTATTAGATAAGGGTAGATTGTATCGTATCATCACAAGTCAAACAAGATTTGGTGCAAGTTCTTATGCATTGAATGAGATGATGGATGATTTAAGAAAGGGCTTATTCAGTGATGTAAGTAAAGCAGACATCTACCGTAGAAATTTACAGAAAACATATGTAAGTCAACTAGACGAAATACTTAATCCATCCTCTTCATCGGCATCAGCTGCTGCTGGGACGATTCGTTTAGGTGCACCAAGTGCAGATGTAGAAAATACAGATGTCGCATCAGAAGCAAAAGCACAATTGAAAAAATTAGCTGCTTCATTGCAAGCTGCTAAAGCAACTGCAACAGATGCAACTGCTGTAAATCATATCAATGACTTACAAGACAGAATCAAACAAGCATTGGATCCTAAATAATATTTAGAGTTCATTCAATTAAAAAAGCCTCCATCATTTGGAGGCTTTTTTAATCATTTAACTTATTATGGTTTACTCATAACGTAATGCATTGATAGGATTCAATGAAGCGGCTTTCATTGCAGGATAGATCCCTGCGGCCAATCCAACCCCAGAACAAATGACAATACCAGTAATCACCCAGAACCAAGGGATTACAAAACCTGTACTCAACACCACACTAAAAATATTGCCTACTAGCACCCCTAGTAAAATGCCGAATACTGCACCTAATAAACTGATGATCACACTTTCAAATAAAAATTGTCTACGCACGTCTTTTCTCTTTCCACCTAAAGCTTTGATCAAACCTACTTCTCTTGTTCTTTCGTTGACTGCAACCAACATAATATTCATAAGACCAATAGCTGCGCCAATCAAAGTAATCATACCAATTGCGCCAGCTGCACCACTTATGCCAGCTAAAAAGCCAATGAACAATTGCGCAAACTTGTCACTCTTATCAATGATAAAATTATCTGATTCGGTTGGAATTAATTTTCTTGCTTTTCTCATCTGCAACATTGCTTCATCTATTGCAGGTTCTAATTCAACGACATTATTGACTGCAACACCTAACTGATAAGAAGGATTGGTGTTTTGGTATTGACGCACGTTTTTCAACGAAGTCACTACCACATCATCCTGTCTTAGCATGGCGCTTGATCCTTTCGCTTTTAACAAACCAATTACGCGGTAAGGTTTACCTTGAACTAAAATAATTTTATCAACGCTTTTTTCGGGATTTCTAGGAAATAGTTTAGTGGCAACACTACTGCCAATCATACATACATTGCGTCCAGATTGAATGTCCACTGCATTTAAATTTCTACCCACTGCAAGTTGGTAGCCGTTGACTGCCAAATAATTTTCATCCGCACCCCACATGCCAATTTGCGGATTGGTCTTTAAATTTTTATAGACAATTTCATTGTTACCACTCGCCCTTCTGTACACACTTACCTGTGCTCTATTGAAACTATAATTATTTTTAAAATAGAGTGATTCTTCTAATTTAAATGGCTTATCTAAATTTGATTTTTTTTCTTTCTGTCCTTTCTTAGTTTTAGAAAATTCTTCGCCCTCTGGAGGACCGCCCATTCTTGCTTTCATTTCCTTGTAACGTATCGTAAATGCATTCGCGCCCATGAAAGAGAAATTCTCCTTTAAACTTTGGTTCATAGCAGAGATGGCAGTAATGATGCCAATAAGCGCCATGATACCAAAGGCAATAATTGCGACGGTAATACTAGTTCTTAGCTTATTGCCTTTTACGGTACGCCAAGCCAATACAAATGAGTCCTGTAAGGTCATAAAATCTATTTATCTGTACCTAAAGGTAGCACAGATTGGATAAGGTACCACCTTATGTACAAAACTTATTGAGGAACGGCTAAAAGTAAAGATAAGAGAGGAATACATTGGGTAAAATGCCTAAGGCAAGTATCAAAATTGCAAAAACAAGTAATTTGTACTTATACCTTTGCTCCACTTCATGCATTACTGGCTCACCTTCCATAAAATACATAGCCTGGATCAATTTGAAATAATAGTAGACACTTACTGCTGCAAAAAGAATGGCTAGGGCCACCAACCAAAGTCCAACTCCTGATTGAACAGCCGCATTCAACATATAATACTTAGCAAAGAATCCACCGGTAAGTGGAATACCTGCTAGTGATAATGTGAATACAGTTGTCATTGCTGCCAATAAAGGTTCTTTTTTTGCTAAACCATTGAATGCTTCAAAACTATATTCTTTCATTTTAATCAAAACGCCAAATAAGCCAATACTTGCTACTGAATAAGCCATGATATAAAGCAAAATCCCTTCGTCGGCAAAACTACTTGAACCATACAAAGCAAAAAGCATAAATCCAACTTGAGCGATACTAGAATAAGCCAACATACGTTTAACACTGCGCTGGAAAACAGCAGTGATATTACCTACAAATAAAGTAGAGATTAAAACAAAAGTTAACAATAGTTCCCAGGCATACCCTAGTGCTTTGTATTGACTGTGAAATAAGACTACAAAAGCAATGATTGCAGTGGCTTTAACAATGGTCGCCATAAAGGAGGTGAACACAGTTGGTGCACCATCATACACGTCTGGTGTCCAAAAATGGAACGGCGCTGCAGATACTTTGAAATTAAATGAAACAAAAATTAAAATTAACCCTGCAGATTGCATGAGTTGCTCTCTCACCATGCCAGTTGCCGGATTGACACTTGGTGCAATCATATGGAAGGTGCCAGTTGCGCCATAGATAAATGTAATGCCTAATAAAAAAATGCCTGTAGAAAACGCTCCCATTAAAAAATATTTCAAGGCCGCTTCGTTACTGTTTAAATTCTTTTTATCTGCACCAGTTAGAATATACAAAGGGATGGATAAAATTTCAACGCCAATAAACAACATCAGTAAATTATTGAAAGAAGTTAGAATACTGGCACCACAGAGAATAAAGAAAAATAAAGCGTAAAAGTCTGCTGCATGGTTGCCGATTTTGGCAATCTCATCTCCATTTAACCACACATATAAGAAGGTTAAAATAAATAAAATCGTATTCACATATAAACCAAACTGTGTAAAGGAAAGCAATGCCTTGTAGTCAACAGGAATTGTATAAATGCCATTTAATTGTAAGACATTGGCAACAATTAAGGCCAAGAGTCCAACTAATGCAATGCGTGTATGCGTTTTCTCATTATCAAAGATCCAAGAAGCAAACATCATTAATACACCTAATAAAGCCGAAGCAATAATTGCGTTCATTATAAATTCATTTAATTATTTGATAAACAATTGTTGTAATGTATCTGCAGTTAAATCAAATAAAGGAGCAGGATAAACTCCAGAAATGATCACCACAATTAACAATACGATCAATACAAACTGTGCAGGTACATTCGGTGCTTGCATCTTGCTCATTTTTTCACTCACTTCACCATACGCACATTTTTGAACCATATTCAATGTATAAATAGCCGCCAATACCACACTTACCCCCGCTGCTACCGCAATCCAAGGTTTGAATTGGAATAAGCTATTGAACATTAAAAACTCACCTACAAATGCATTGGTTAGTGGCAATGCAATATTTGCGAATGCAAATCCTACTAGCAAAATACCCAAGGTTGGATTTTGTTTAGCAAGACCTCCCATCTCTTTCAAAGACCTTGTACCAGTTTGTTGTTCAATGATGTCTGCAATAATCCAAAGCCCTAATACATTCACGCCGTGCGAGAATAATTGTATCAAAACACCTTGAGCACCAATTTCGTTGTTTGCAAATAAAGCCGCACTCATCAATCCAATATGCGCAATAGAAGAGTATGCAATCAATCGCTTCATATCGTCTTGACGGATTGCAATAAATGATGCATATAAAATTCCAATCACAGAAAGAATAACTACAAAATTTGAATGCGCACCAAATGCATTTGGAAACAAAGGCATTAACCATCTCATGACTCCATATAAACCCATTTTGACCATCACTGCACTTAACACCATCGTTACCGCTGTAGGTGATTGTTCGTAGGCATCGGGCTGCCATGTATGTAAAGGAAAGATGGGCATCTTAATTGCAAAAGCCGTAAAGAATAAAGCAAACGCAGTTAATTGCTGTCCAGCACTTAAACCAGCTTCTTTGAATGATTGTATTGCGAAGCTTTGATCAGCAGTGTGCGTGTATACCAAAATAATACCAATCAACATAAATAATGATCCTAAGAAAGTATAAATAAAGAATTTAAAAGTCACTGCAATACGCTTTTCTCCTCCCCAAATTGAACAAAGAAAATACACTGGAATTAATGCTAGTTCCCAGAAGAAATAAAACAATAAAGCATCGCCTGCTAAAAACACACCCAATAATCCTGTTTGTGTAAATAACATCAATGATAAAAATTGTGCCCTATTTTTTATTTCATTTTTTGAAGTCGCCATGAATATGGCAGGAAAACTTAAACCTGTCAATAAAAGTAAAATTTTAGATAAGCCATCTGCTGTTAAAACAAACCTTGCATTGATACTTGATATCCAGCTTGCATCAAAATTTACAGCACCATTGAATGTAATATTCAATGCCAAAGCCAATGTGATACCACTTGATGCAATCGCAATGTAGTTTGCCTTTTCATTTTGTTTAACAAAAAGCAAAATAATTGCTGCGATAAACGGAATAGATAGAATTGAAAGTAATACCATTATTGCTATAAATTTATTGAATCAAATTATGAAAGAATCGAGTGATGGCAAGATCATTAAACCATATAAGGAATAACAAAACAATACTCAACACCATAAATAAAATATAATACCCTACTTGACCACTCTGCATTAATCGAGTTTGTCTTGCGCCGTACTGTACTAATTTTCCTGTGCCATTCACAACACCATCAATCACATTTTTCTCTACCACCTCTTTCAAGAAGCCAGCAAAACGGTTCAATGGTTGTATAATTGCCTTCTCATATAGCTCGTCCACCAACCACTTATTGTACAAAAATTTACCCAATGCAGTTTGTGGCTCGCCGTCTGCTTGTTTGCTGTATTTACCAATGGCAATCAATAATGCAACTAACGCAATTGCAACAGATGTTCCCATTAAAATCCACTCGGTGGTATGAGATAAATGCAATGCTTGTTCTGCACCTATGATACTTGATAAGTGATGGCCTAACCAATGATGTCCACCTAATATTTCTGGCACACCCATCGCACCACCTACTGCACTTAATACTGCTAAGATCATCAATGGGATGGTCATACTCACAGGGCTCTCATGTAAATGACTTGCTTGTGCTTCTGTTCCTCTAAATTGTCCCAAGAAAGTAGTGGCATATAAACGGAACATATAAAATGCTGTCATTGCTGCACCAATCAATCCTAAGAACCAATAAATTGGATTTTTTGCATAAGCTGCAGCTAAGATTTCGTCCTTAGAGAAGAAACCACTAAAAGGAGGTACTCCTGCAATCGCTATACATCCAATTAAGAAAGTTAAATGCGTGATAGGTAATTTGGATTTCAATCCACCCATCTTGCGAATATCCTGCTCATGGTGCATGGCATGAATCACAGATCCAGCAGCCAAGAATAACAATGCTTTAAAGAAAGCATGGGTGATTACATGGAATACAGCTCCAGAATAAGCGCCAACACCCAAGCCAAGAAACATATAGCCTAATTGACTTACTGTTGAATAAGCCAATACTTTTTTAATATCATTTTGTTTGATTGCAATCGTCGCTGCTAATAAAGCAGTACTGATACCAATAATCGCAACCACTGTTTGTGCAATCTCACTATGGGTATAAAAAATATTTGTTCTAGTGATCATGTATATACCCGCAGTCACCATCGTTGCTGCGTGGATCAAAGCAGAAACTGGTGTTGGACCGGCCATCGCATCTGGTAGCCATGTATACAATGGAATTTGAGCACTCTTACCCATCGCACCTACAAATAATAATAATGTAATTGCTGTAATATCTGTACTAGATAATTTCGCTAAACTTTCCGCATTCAACACTTCTCCGTAACTCACTGTGCCTAATTTTACAATCAACCAAAAGATCGCCAATAAAAAACCTAAGTCGCCAATTCTATTCATAATAAATGCTTTCTTAGCAGCATTATTATAAGTTGTATTAGTAAACCAATAACCAATTAATAAATAAGAACATAATCCTACGCCCTCCCAGCCAATGAACATAATCACGTAATTATCTCCCAATACCAATAATAGCATAGAGAAAATAAATAAGTTTAAATAGGCAAAATAACGTGCATAATGAGGTGCCGTCTCCTCATGCATATAGGCCGAAGAGTACAAATGAATCAAAGTGCCCACACCTGTAATAACCAATAAAAATAAACTTGACAAAGCGTCTACTCTAAAGTCAAAAGGAATTTTTACAGTGCTTGTCTTAATGAAATCAAAATAATGCATCGTCATTGCGCCTTGCTCTTGTACATTCCAAAAAGCAATTAAACTAAACACAAAAGATGCAAAAATGTATCCTGTAGCTTGCGTTGCAATTGTTTTTTTACTCCAAATATTACGACCTAAACCGTTCAATAAAAATCCAACTAAGGGCCATAAAACAATAAATCCTATTATAATTTTCATGTGGAATGAATTAATTCTTTAATCTGTTTAAGAAATTGATGTCTACAGAATGTGTATTACGATACATCATCACAATAATGGCCAATCCAACACTCACCTCAGCTGCCGCTACCACCATGATAAAGAACACAAAAATTTGTGCGTCAATGCCTACTGTTGTATTGGCTGCGCTTTGCAATGCTGCTCCATGGTACATTTTTGAAAATGCCACTAACAATAAGTTCACAGCATTTAACATTAATTCAATGCACATGAATACAATAATGGCGTTACGTCGAGTTAGCACCCCAACTACTCCAATACTAAACAAAGTCAAACATAAAATGATATAATACTGTATAGACATCTCTAATGATTTTATTTATAATTATTTTTTTCCAATAATGACTGCGCCAACCATTGCACTTAAGAATAAAACGCTGCTTATCTCAAATGGGATCACATAGTCACTAAATAATGCTTTACCTAATGGGTGAATCAATCCAATAGAACCCTCTTTCAATAAAACTTGCTTTCCTTGAATTTGTATTGTTTGTTTCACCACTGCAATCAATAAAGTAAGTAAACTACCTCCTGCTATCACACCCGTCAACTTAACTAATAATTGCTTTTGTGGTTCAGCATCTTTTTTGATATTCATTAACATAATCACAAACAAGAACAAAACCATGATTGCACCTGCATAAACTATGATATTGACGATGGCTAAAAATTGTGCATTCAATAAAATATAATGTCCAGAAATAGCAAAGAACACTAAGATCAACCACAATACACTATGTATTGAATTCTTACTAATTAATACCATCGTTGCACTTACAATCGCAAATGCAGATAATAGATAAAATAAAATGTCAACTGTACTCATAGTATTGTTTATGCTTCTACTCCTCTAGCCAAAGCTAAATCACTTGCTTCGGTCACTGGATTTGGGATTAATAAATCTGGTTTACCATAAATAAATCCTTTACGCGTATAATTTGCAGGCGCAAAAGTTTCGCTTAAATAAATGGCATCTTTTGGACAAGCTTCTTCACACAAACCACAAAAAATACAACGCAACATATTGATTTCGTATTTGGCAGCATACTTCTCTTCTCTGTATAAATGCTCTTCTCCAGTTTGACGTTCAGCAGCTTCCATTGTAATAGCTTCCGCAGGACAAGCCACCGCACATAAGCCACATGCAGTACAACGCTCTCTTCCTTCTTCGTCTCTATTCAACACATGCAGTCCTCTGAATACAGGACTAAATGCGCGCTTCTCTTCGGGATAGCGTGTAGTCGGTTGTTTTTTGAACATATGACTAAACGTAATGAACATCCCTTTGATGATATTAATCAAATACAAGCGCTCCCAAAATGTCATTGGGGCTCTGTTTACTGCTTGTGCTTTGTTGGTTAATGGTTGCATGTCTTTATATACAATGATTTAAAAAAATTATGAGTTAGCTAGGATTAAAGCGCCTGTAATTAATAAATTAAAAAGGGCCAATGGAATCATCGTCTTCCATCCTAAGTTCATTAATTGATCATATCTAAAACGCGGGATAGTCCAGCGAATCCACATGAATAGGAAAATGAATAAAACGATTTTAATTAGTAAAGTGCCTACACCAATCATAGCAGCAATATTTGGTGCCACAGTAGACTCATCAAAGAATGGTAAATCGTACCCACCAAAATACATAGACGCCATAATCGCACTACTCATAATCATATTGATGTATTCTGCGAATAAATAAAAACCCAATTTCATAGAAGAATATTCCTGATGGTATCCAAAGTTCAATTCATTCTCTGCCTCAGGTAAATCAAATGGGGTTCTGTTACATTCTGCCAATGCTGCGATGAAAAATAACAAAAAACCCAATGGTTGATATACAATATTCCACCAGCTGCCTTGTACCTGTTGTTGGACAATTGTCTTTAAACTTAAAGACTCTGTGGTCATTAACAATGCGATTAAAGCCAAGCCCATCGCCAATTCATAGCTAATAGCTTGTGATGCTGCTCTTAAAGAAGACATTAATGAAAACTTATTATTAGAAGCCCATCCTCCAATCATGATACCATATACACCCATACTTACCACGGCAAAAACATATAAAATTCCAATATTGATATCCGCAATTTGTAAAGCAATTTTTCGACCAAATAATTCAATATCTGACCCCCAAGGAATCACTGCGCAAGTCATCAAACTAGCAGTCATTGCTAATCCAGGACCCAAAATGAATAACCACTTATTAGCAGCAGTTGGAATGATTTCCTCTTTCATGATTAATTTGATACCATCAGCTAGTGGTTGTAACAATCCAAAAGGACCAGCCCTATTTGGACCTGGACGATCTTGTAAAATGGCAGCCACCTTTCTTTCTCCAAAAGTGGTATACAAAGCGATGCCTAAACTGCCAAAAACAACTACAGCAATCAAGATTAATTTTTCTATCACCAGCCCCCAATCAAATGCAAGAATTGTCATGCTAATATAATTATGCTTTATGAGTATTGTTTGTGTTAAAAGTATCCCCATGAGAAGGTCCCTGAATTTTACCTAAATGGATAGTAGGTTGATTCACTTCGCTTTCATCATGAATATCCATCAATAAATGCGGCGTTCTTCCATCATTCACTGCTTTGAAAGTCTCGTTAGGTTTTGTTGTACCGATATTGCCTGCATAATGACCTTGTGCAATTACAGACTGTCTGCTAATTTCACGTGGTCCTTCGATGATCCAATCTGAAGTTTCCTTTTTATCAAAACGACAAACGTTACAGATCCATCCTGGCTTGCCATCTGGCGTATCTTCTATTTCACCCCATTGATCTTTTCTTGCTGTGACTCTATACACTTCATCTCCTCTATTCCATAATGTAACTCTACCAGAACATGTTGGACAGTCACGATGTGCATCCATTGGTTTTAAAAACCAAACACGATTTTTAAATCGGAATGTTTTATCTGTCAATGCACCCACTGGACAAACATCAATCACGTTCCCTATGAATTCATTGTCTAAACTCTTCTCAATATGTGTTGCAATTTCTGCGTGGTCTCCTCTATCTAAAATTCCGTGTACTCTTTTATTTGTTAATTGATCTGCAGTATACACACAACGATAACATAAAATACAACGTGTCATGTGCAATTGTATATGCTTTCCTAGATCGTGCTTTTTAAATGTCCTTCTTTGAAATTCATATCTTGTATCTGCTTTGCCATGTTCAAAACTTAAATCTTGTAAATGACATTCTCCTGCCTGATCACAAATAGGACAGTCTAAAGGATGATTCAATAATAAAAACTCAACTACGCCTGCTCTTGCATCCAATACTTTTTCACTTGTAATATTCTTGACTTCCATGCCATCCATTACAGTGGTACGACAAGAGGCAACTAATTTTGGCATTGGTCTTGGATCTTTTTCTGAACCTTTTGATACTTCTACCAAACAAGTTCTACACTTACCTCCGCTCCCTTCCAATTTGCTATAAAAACACATTGCAGGTGGAGCAACTTGACCACCAATCAATCGAGCAGCTTGCAACACTGTTGTTCCGGCTGGAACATCAATGGTAATATTGTCGATTGTTACTTTAAATAAATTTTGTTCGCTCATAGTTTATATTTCTATGTTATGCAGGTACATGAATTGGATCTGCATAGTGTTGTAAACCGAAATTGCTTGTTTGTGATAAAACAGGATTATTGATATGCCACTCAAATTCATCACGGAAATGACGAATTGCTGCAGCAACTGGCCATGCAGCTGCATCACCCAACGGACAAATCGTATTTCCTTCTATCTTTCTTTGAATATCCCATAACAAATCAATGTCTGCTATAGTGCCATGACCATGTTCAATCTTGTGTAATATTTTTTCCATCCAACCAGTCCCTTCTCTACATGGAGAACATTGGCCACAACTTTCGTGACGATAAAAACGTGCTAATGTCAATGTGTTTTTTACAATACATTGATCCTCGTCTAAAACAATAAAACCTCCAGAACCTAACATAGATCCTGTTGCAAAACCACCATCACTCAAACTTTCATAGTTCATGTAACGTGTTTCACCAGTAGCTGTTTTTAATAATAAGTTTGCAGGTAAAATGGGCACAGAAGATCCTCCAGGAATACATGCTTTTAATTGCTTACCTCCTTTGATACCTCCACAATATTCATCGCTATAAATAAATTCTTCTACAGAGATCGTCATATCAATTTCGTACACACCTGGCTTATTGATATTACCACAGGCCGAAATTAATTTTGTTCCAGTGGATCTACCAACCCCAATCTTAGCATACTCCTCGCCACCCATATTAATAATTGGTACAATCGCAGCCAAGGTCTCCACATTATTCACCACAGTTGGACGTTGCCATAAACCTTGAATCGCAGGGAACGGGGGCTTGATTCTTGGATTACCTCGCTTACCTTCTAAAGATTCTATTAATGCAGTTTCTTCACCACAGATATAAGCACCTGCACCGCGATGCACATGAATATTACATTCAAACCCAGTTCCTAAAATATTTTTCCCTAGCCAACCATTTGCTTTTGCTTCATTAATAGCTTCTTCTAAAATATCGGTGATCCATGCATACTCGCCTCTGATATAAATATAAGTATCATGAGAGCCTAATGCAAAACTTGATACGATCAAACCTTCTAATAATAAATGCGGTATGAATTCCATCAAGTAACGATCCTTAAAAGTTCCTGGCTCACTTTCATCTGCATTACAAACCAAGTGACGTGGCACGCCTTCTGGCTTTGCAATAAAACTCCATTTCATCCCTGTTGGAAAACCTGCACCACCTCTTCCTCTTAATCCACTTTTCTTGACTTCCTCAACAATAGATTCGGGATTCATTTCCTTCAAAGCTTTTTCGACACTACGGTAGCCGCCCTCACGACGATATACTTCGTAAGTTCGGATCCCAGGTACATTTGCTTTATCTAGTAATAGTTTTACACCCATTTGAATATTTTTAACGCTTTCTGTGATAAGTTAATTTGTTACAGTTGCTCTGTATTCAGCAATAATGCTGTCTACTTTTTCCTTAGTTAGATGTTCTCTAAAAATTTTACCCACTTGCATCATTGGTGCATATCCACAAGCACCCAGACACTCCACTAATTTTAAAGTAAAGACACCATCCTTGGTGGTCTCTCCAGGTTTAATGTCTAATTTTTCTTGGATATAGGCAATGATATCATCTGATCCACTAATCATACATGGTCCAGTTTGACAAACTTCGAATATGAATTTTCCAACTGGTTTTAAATTAAACATGCTATAAAAACTTGCCACCTCATACACTTCGATAGGTTCGATTTTTAATAAATTAGCGATGTAGTCCATTAATTCTGTAGGCAACCATCCATCAAAACTATCTTGGGCAAGATGCAAAGCCGGCAGCAAAGCACTTTTTTGTTTCCCTTCCGGATAACGAGCTACCAAGCGGTTTAGCTCGGCCATTTGTGTATCATTAAAAGTATAGGTCATATCGAAAATTTCTTTTTTTTATTATGCGTCTAATTCTCCAGCAATTAAATTCAAACTACTCATTGTCACCACAGCGTCACTTAACATACCACCTTTAATTAATTCTGGATAAGCTTGATAATAAATAAAACAAGGTCTTCTAAAATGCAATCTGAAAGGTGTTCTTCCACCATCACTGATTAAATAAAAACCTAGTTCACCATTACCACCTTCTACTGGACAATAAATTTGACCTTTTGGTAAATCAATCTCTCCCATGATAATTTTAAAGTGCCAAATCAAAGCTTCCATTTTTGTGTACACATCTTCTTTTTTAGGAAGATAATATTCTGGGACATCTGCGTGGTATACTTCTGCCTCTGCGCCTTTGAAAGCTTGTACTTTTTCATAAGCTTGTCTAATGATCGAAATACTCTCCCACATTTCTGCATTGCGCACTAAGAAACGATCATAATTATCACCAGTTGTTCCAACAGGTACGGTGAAATTAAAATCTTGGTAGCTACTATAAGGTTGGTGTACACGTACATCATAGTCTACACCTGCCGCTCTTAAATTTGGACCAGTAAAACCATAATTCATTGCACGCGCTGCACTGATGCCACCTGTGCCTTGTGTACGCTCCATAAAGATTCTGTTTCTTGTAAACAAGCTCTCGAATTCTTTAAGCACTTTTGGATATTCGTTTAAGAACTTCTCCAATTTTGTAAATGCGGTGTTAGTGAAATTTCTTTCAAAGCCACCGATACGTCCAATATTTGTTGTCAATCTAGATCCGCAGATCTCTTCATAAATTTCATAAATCAATTCACGATATTGCATTACATATAAAAATCCTGTGTATGCGCCCGTATCTACACCCACAATAGAATTACAAATTAAGTGATCCGATATACGCGCTAATTCCATAATGATCACACGCAAATAATCTACACGTTTAGGTGTTTCTATTTGCAAGAATTTTTCACATGTAATATGCCATCCCATATTATTGATAGGGCTACTACAGTAATTCAAACGATCAGTAATAGGTGTAATTTGATACAAGGGTCTTCTTTCTGCCAATTTCTCAAATGCGCGATGAATGTATCCAACCGTTTGATCAGATGAAACGATACGCTCTCCGTCCACTTCCATAATATTTTGGAATACACCGTGCGTGGCAGGATGGGTAGGTCCAATATTTAGAGTGGTCGTTGTTTTCTCAATTGAGCCCTCTGGTAATGTAATATGATTGTGTTCCATTGTATATTTAGTTATACCTTGATTTTATAATTTTTATCCTCTACCAAACATTTCGTCATCCTTGTCAATTCTTGTTTGATCCTCTAGTGGAAATTCTTTTCTTAATGGAAAATAATCCATCTCATCTACATTCAAGATGCGTTTCAAATTTGGATGTCCCACAAAGTTGATACCAAAAAAATCATAGGTCTCACGCTCCATCCAATTGGCGGATTCAAATAATTTAGTGGCCGTATAAACATCTGTATTTTCCAATGAAGTGCTCACAGAATATCGAACTCTGATGTTCTCTTTTAAATTATGCAGATGATACACTACAACCAATTCTGCTCCTTTTTGATCGGGATAGTTGACTGCACAGATATCTGTTAAAAATGTAAATTTTAAATTTGGCTCGTCATATAAAAATTGTAAGACTTTCAAATTAATTTCCTTTGGAGATTCAAAAGAAAGCATGCCATAACTAGTTGCAAAATTTGACACTTGGTCTCCAAATTTTGCGATTAATTTTTCTTGTATCATTTCGTTATTTAACGACATATAATAAGAATTAAGTGTTGGCTATTGAATGCCATAACTATTTAATAATGCTTTGTATTGTTCGCTATTTCTACGGCGAATACTTTCTTGTCCAACCAGGTCTTGAATTTTCATAAATCCATCAATTATGGCTTCTGGTCTTGGAGGACATCCTGGCACATAGACGTCTACAGGAATCACTTGATCAATCCCTTGCAAAACACTGTATGTATCAAAAATACCACCACTAGACGCACAAGCACCCACTGCAATTACCCAACGTGGCTCAGCCATTTGGATGTACACTTGTCTTAAGACCGGTGCCATTTTTTTTGCAATCGTGCCCATCACCATCAATAAATCACATTGACGTGGAGAAAAACCCACACGCTCTGAGCCAAAACGCGATAAGTCATAGTGTGAAGCCATGGTAGCCATGAATTCAATTCCACAACATGATGTTGCAAAAGGTAAAGGCCATAAAGAATTTTTACGCGCAAGTCCAACTACAGAACTTAATTGTGTTGCAAAAAATCCATCACCTGGCACACCATCTGGTGCTTTACCCATTCCAATTGCATCCGCAATTTCGGCTTCTTTTGGGTGTATGTTAAATCTTACTGGACGCATAATTTATGCATTATATTTTTAAAAATTAATCTTCCCATTTAAGTGCTCCTTTCTTGATGATGTAGACAAAGCCTACCAAGAAAAATCCAACAAATAAAACCACTTCGAAAAATCCAGCCCAACCTAAACTTTTAAAATTCACTGCATATGGATAAAAGAAAATGACTTCAACATCAAATAAGACAAATAAGATGGCAACTAAAAAATATTTAATAGCCATTGGTGATCTTGCATCTCCATGAGATTCAATTCCACTCGCAAAATTTTCTAATTTATCTGAAGTTTTTCTTGCAGGGCCTACTAAGCTAGAGACCAAAATCATGATGGCTACAAAGCCAGCTGCAAACAATATTTGCAATACAATTGGTAAGTAATTGGCAGCACTATTCATTTAAAAGTCATTTAGGTGCCGCAAAAATACGCAAAGGAACTTGTTTAAACTAAAAACTCCCCAATTATGGGGAGTTTTTAGCATCTTTTTTTTGAAGCCTAAAAAGGACTAAAAAGGAGATAAATTAATGCTGATTTTGAGTTGGGGTATCTGAGGCAGGTTTTTGATTGCCTTGCATCTTTTTTAGGATTTCCCAATTCTTAGTCAAGCTCTCTTTAATTTTTACTGTTTGTGCTTCACCAGGCATTAATTCCAATACTTTGTCACACATGCCAATTGCTTTTTCTAAATCTTTCATTTCGTTGTAATAGCCCATCATGACATAATAGTTGTTCACCAAACCCTGTTTATTTTTAACAGGATCTTTCAACAAAAATTCATTTTGTAAGGTCGCAGCTTGAAACTGGATTCCTAAATTATTGGCAGTATCTAGCAATTTAGCCCCTTTCAAATTGAATGAATAGCCATTTTGACGGTCAGGAAAAGCAGTAATATATTGTTTTGCAATATCTGTTGTAAAAAGGCCATCTTTTGCATTCAAAGCAACGCTAGACAACTTATAAAAATAGACTTCATCTTTAATTGCTCTTAGGTTAAAATAACTCACATTCCACTTTAAAGCATCTACATACATATTAGATTTTTCAAACATGTCTGCACCAAGCTTGTAATATTTCATTTGATTTGCCTTCACTGTATCCGCTGCAATTGCTTTTTCCAGTATGCCCGCTACAAAAGTTTCATTGCCTTTGAATTTAGACATTACTTTTACAGCAAGCTCATAGTCTGAGTTCAATACCTGATCGGCTGGACTTTTATTAATAAATTGTTCTATATAAGTTTTAGCCTGGATAGAGTCACCTATACGATCATAGTTATAGGCCAATAATACCCCAATACGAGGTAGAGTTGCAACACCAATAGTCGATTCTAATTCCTTGGATTTCGCCAAAGAAGCCTCGTATTGTCCTGCACGGAATAAATAATCTGCATTAAAGATATCCAAAGCTGGATCCTTGTCTGCATTTAGCAAAAATAAATCAAGATTTGTTTTTGCGGTTTCTGTATTCTTATCTGCATAATACTGATATAATGCAAAATAAGTGGAAGGAAACTTAGGATCAACAGCCAAGGACTTTTTAAAATATTCGTCAAAAGACTCAACGTTATTTTGTGATTGATACACTTTACCTATTCTATAATAAGGATACGCATTTTGTGGATCTCTGTTGATGGCTTCCAAAAAAGCAGTTACTGCTTCGCCACCATTTTCACCACCCAATTTAAGGTAGTTAATTCCTAAATTAACATATAAACTTGGCATCACAGGCGTGCCCTCATAAGCAGAAATTGTTTCCTTTAATTTATCAATCGCATATTGATGATCGCCAACCTTAGAAGGGATTTCAGAGTGTATGTAACCAATTGCGTTCACAATATCTTGACTTGGCTTACCCTTGAATTTACCTTTTGTATTTAGAGTAGTTGTAATGGCTACTTCTAATGTTTGCTTGATTGCATTAAGGTCTGCAGATTCACCTGCTTCCAACAACTGAATATGGGCAGTACCCACTAAGATCCATGCATTATTGCCTAATTCATTTGCGGCTTTTTGATACAGCTCTTTTGCAGTTTGTACAATTGATTTTTCTGGAACACCAGCACCATTTTGAGATAAAATAGCTTGACCATACCAAAATATCGTTTCTGGGTCTTTTGCATTTTTCTCGTAAGCATCTTTAAAGAAAGCTAAGGCAGATTTGTTCTTTTCATAACGCAACAATTTCAATCCCTCATTTAATGGAGATACAGGCATTTGTGCGTTAACTCCAGTTAATGCAAATGCGACTGCCATCATCAATACAACCAATTTTTTCATCACAGGTGTTTTTTCAATTTTTTAAATAATACGCAGTTTGAAACCCAAATTACTAGCATCTTAAAGGTTTCAACTTCAAGAGGGCTAAAATATTAATTTTTTCGCAAGAAATCGATTTAAATTTTAGTTAATTCTACTAAGCCTTGTTAGCATATAAGTCTATTCTAGGATACTATTCCTTTTTTTAAAGCCCATTTTTGCTGGCACTAAAAAAGAACGCTTAAAAATCAACTGACCTCTTTCCAAACTTAGAAAGTTTAAAAAACCCGTCCCTAAGCCAGCTGCATTTTCTTTTAAAATAAAATATATAGGTAAGGTAAGTGGATATTGTGCTTTGCTAATAGTAGCAGGCGATGGTTTAGAAAAATAGCCTTTTTCAAGGCATTGTGTACATTCTACCAAGCCTAATTTTACTTTTTTACGCAATTCAATTTGAGCAGGATCATAACCATCTCCAATCCAGTTCATCCCCACAAATCCAATGGCATCAGTATGTGTTGCGATATAGTCTATCACTTCTTTGCTTCCATTTGCAGCAACCACATTTTTTCCAAAAGGAACATCTTTAGCTAAACTATCTTTCAAAAAACGAATGATGCCTGTTAAATTATTACCATCCATCACCACTTCTTTATTGGATTTTCCATTCAATCTTTGTCTTAAAGTCTCTAAGCTAAATATTGAATCCTTAGCTGATTTATGCACCAAAACGGCCACTGCATTGTATGCAAGAATGGCAAAATTTGGATTAAAACCAAGGCTATTCTTATAGTCCAGCTGTTCTTGCTTATTTAAGCCTCTAGTAACAAAAATCATCCTGGTGCTATCATTCGCTAAATCTTTAAAGCATTCGATCTCCGATTTGTAACTTACTTCAATCTTTGCCTTAGGATTGCTTTCCAAAAAAACTTTTAATTGCTCCTCCATAAATGGCTTAAAACTCGCTTCTACAGAAATGCGGATCTGTCCTTCATTTGGGGATTCTAAAGTCTTTTGGGTTCCTTGCTTACATGAAACCATGAGTAGTATAAAAGTCCAGCCAATTAAAATAGTGCGCATAGTTCTTTTGTTGTTGATTGATCGCATTAGTAATCTTGTTTAATGGCCCTGTAAAGCCTAAATCCACCATAAACCAAGCACAAAGTGCCAAAAATGAGCCTAAAATCATTGTCAATATTCAAAACCATGTCCATTTTCAAGTATTTGGCACCAAATAAAAGGCACCCAATACCAAGAATCAATGTAGACATGGAGAAGTCATAAATACGTCTAAAAAAACGAAATGACCTTTCAGATTTTTCTCTTTCTTCCATATAGGGCAATTTTGAAAAAGCAATTTAAACAATTAACATGGTAACGATTTAAAAAATTATCTTTACAATCAAATTGAGTTCATGAGTAAACCTTCTTTACCACAAGGCACAAGAGATTTTAACGCGGCAACCGTTCAAAAAAGACAGTACATCTTCCAAACAATTAGGAGGGTATTTGAATTATTTGGATTTCAGCCACTGGAAACCCCTGCGATGGAACAATTGGAAACCTTGATGGGTAAGTACGGAGAAGAAGGAGACAAACTGATTTTTAAAATTTTAAACAACGGTTTAGATAATCCACAAAAAGCTGCATCAACGAGTGAAGGGTTTCAAAAAATATTAGATGGTAAATCAAGCACGCAGATCACAGAAAGGGCTTTAAGATATGATTTGACCATTCCTTTTGCAAGGTATGTGGCCATGCATCATGGCGCTTTAAGTTTCCCATTTAAACGTTATCAAATTCAACCAGTATGGAGAGCTGACCGACCACAAAAAGGAAGGTACAGAGAGTTCTACCAATGTGATGCAGATATTGTTGGATCTGACAGTTTATTAAATGAAGTAGAATTAACAGCCATTTACTTAACGGTGTTTAAGGAACTGCATTTAGATGTGGAGGTGAAAATGAATAATCGTAAAATTTTATTAGGTCTTGCACAAGTTTGTGGGGGTGAGGATAAAATGATTGACTTGACAATTGCTATAGATAAATTAGATAAGATTGGCTGGGAAAAAGTTGCTGAGGAATTAGAGCGAAAAGGATTTACTGCTGCGCAACAAAAAACAATCCAAGCCTATTTGGAAATCACAGGAACCAATGCATCAAAATTAACACAACTAGGTGTGCTTTTAAATGGCAATGAAAATGCCACAAAAGGAATTGAAGAAATACAATATGTTTTAGACTATCATGCACAAAGCGGATTGGCCAAAAATTTAGTGGCAGATTTTACTTTAGCAAGAGGCTTGAACTATTATACTGGATTAATTTTTGAAGTAAAAGCAATCGACGCAGAGATGGGAAGTATTGGCGGCGGTGGAAGGTACAATGACCTCACAAGTTTATTTGGCGTAC
>RFSD01000151.1 GCA_009924165.1 Chitinophagia bacterium
AATTTTTTTTTCATATCTATTTTTCTTTTTCTGATTTATTTCTTTTTAGTATAGCTGAAACTCTTCGAGTAATACCTCTAAAGGCAGCTCCGTCGATTTCGAAATTGGCGATTGAAATTGTTCTATTTGGATCTTCTGTTTCAATCAATTCATAACTGGTAGTTACTCTTTCTTCTGTTGTATTTTCCACCATTGCATCAATGGTTATTGGATTATTATAACTGGTTGGTAATTTAGTGATAATCCCTTGGGTATTTAAGATGCTATTGTTTGGAGTAGGTTCAGTAATCGCTATAGATGCATTTCTATTCGTCTTGGCAATTTCTAGTTCACTAGTATTCAATTTTTCTAGAATCAAGATTTCTTTTTTCGTTTTTGTAATGGGTTTAATATTATTTACGAGTTCTTGTTTGTTTGTTTTACTGATAATAGTTACTTCTGATTTTGTTGACGCTGATGACACATTTGGAACTAATACTATATTTGAATTGGTTGCAAGACTATTCGATACCATTGAATTCGTTGCGGATGAACTTGATACTTGCGAATCAGATAATTGAGATTTCGTCAATTGCTGGTACCCAATAAAAACCATCAAACACGCAGCGATGGCCGCATAAGTGAATTTATGTTGATTGAATCTAAGCGGTTGAATCATTATGCCTTCCGAAACAGTTGCCTTTTTCAAGCTGTGTTTAAAAGAAGTAGATAACCCTGGAATCTTCTGCACTTCTTCTTTTAAGACAGAAGCATAATTTGTATTCCAATCTTCCTCCAGCGTTTCTAAACTTGTTTCAACCAACTGATGTTTTAGATTTTCCTTAAATGCATAGGGTATATTTTCCACATTAAGAACGGTTGCTTTAAGTGCCTCCATTTCTAATGCATAGCCTGGGTTGTCTACAATAAATGCCTCTACCTCCAATCTCTCTTTGTGGCTTAACTCGTTGTCTATGTACAACAAGAAAATGGTTTCATATGTAGATTCGTTCAGCTGCATTAGGATGCTATTGATGCGTAAGCGGATAATTTGTTTTTTAATATCAATCGAGCCCTATGTAAATATACTTTTACTTGACTTTCGGATAAATTCATGATCTCAGCGATCTCTTGGTAACTATACCCTTCATAATCTTTTAGTAAAACAAGGCTTTTTTGTGTAGGATTTAATTGATTCACTGCACGCATTAAAACCTGTTTGAGTTCGACGTGCCCTTGATTGATTGGTTCATGGGGGATGGAAGTCTCTTCCTCTAAAGGCATTTTATTGGATTTACGAATATGGTCGATCATTTCATGATAAGCCACCGTAAATAAATAAGATTTAGCTTTTTCTGGCAATACTTGCGCTCGATTCACCCATAATTTTTCAAAAGCGGATTGAACAATATCCTGTGCATCTTCGGGATGTCGAATATTTTTTACAATAAATCGATACACGCCATCTGCGAAATTATCTACACAATCATTGTATTCAATATCCGTCATCGCTTTGGTTTAGTCCTTGTTTGATAGCTTAAACGTGGGCAAAGGTAAAAAGTTACAGTGAAATGGCTATTTTTAGCGACTAATAATCAATGACTTGCTCTTGAATATCCTCTGGTAGTTCACGCCATTCATAATGCTGATTCCTCAATTGAGGTTCAAATCCAGCTTCTTTGATGGCTTCTTGAATACTCTTATAAGTGAATCTATGAGGTGCACCTGCAGCACTTACCACGTTTTCCTCTAACATAATGCTACCAAAATCATTGGCACCTGCTTCTAAACAAACTTGAGCGGTTGCTTTACCTACAGTCAACCAGCTTGCTTGGATATTTTTAATATTCGGCAACATGATACGACTGATCGCAATCATGCGAATATATTCTTCGGTTGTGGTTAAATTATGTACCCCTCTAATTTTAGTCAATAAAGTATCTACATCCTGGAAGGTCCAAGGAATAAAGGCCAAAAATCCGTTTGCACCTTCAGGTTTCATGTCCTGTACTTCTCTAATTTTAATTAAGTGGATGAATCTTTCTTCTAATGTCTCCACGTGTCCAAACATCATAGTCGCACTTGAAGTGATATTTAATTGATGCGCTGCTGCCATCACATCCAACCATTCTTGTGCACCACATTTTCCATTCGATACTAATTTTCTAACCCTGTCCACTAAAATCTCTGCACCGGCGCCTGGCAAGGAATTCATCCCTGCTTCCTTCAAAGTTTTTAACACATGGGTATGGGTATGTCCACCTATTTTAGCAATATGCGCAATCTCTGGGGGTCCTAGTGTATGCAATTTAATATCTGGAAATTCAGCTTTAATTTGTTTAAACAAATTGGCATAAAAATCTAGACCAAGTTCTGGATGGTGTCCACCTTGTAATAATAATTGGTCTCCACCCCAAGCGATGGTTTCCTTAATTTTCACACGATAGGTATCCATATCGGTGATATAAGATTCTGGATGTCCAGGGATGCGGTAAAAATTACAAAATTTACAATTGGCGATACACACATTGGTTGTATTCAAATTACGGTCAATCTGCCAAGTTACTTTACCATGGGGTACTTGTTTTTTTCTTAGGGTATCTGCCACATAGCTTAATTCGGCCAATGGGGCGTTTTCGAAAAGGAACATACCCTCTTCTTTAGTTAGGTACTCAAAATTCAGTGCTTTCTGATAAAGTTGCTCTAATTGCATAGTTTTCAATTAATGGTGCGAAGTTACTAATTAAACAACCTTTAGGTCAAATGGTTGTACGTTTTAAGCTTATTTTTGTGGTCCTTATGATACAATTTGAAAAATTTCAGTTAGCCAATGGATTGAAAGTGTTGGTACACCAAGATACGAGTACCCCAATGGCGGTGGTGAATGTGCTTTATAATATTGGCGCCAAGGATGAAAATCCAGCACAGACTGGGTTCGCGCACCTTTTTGAACACTTGATGTTTGGCGGCAGCGTGCACATACCGGTCTATGATGAACCTTTACAAAGAGCCGGAGGAGAAAACAATGCTTATACCACCAATGATTTGACCAATTATTATTGTCAAATACCTGCAGAAAATATTGAAACTGCATTTTGGTTAGAAAGTGATCGTATGTTATCACTTGCATTTAGTGAGAAGAGCTTAGAAGTGCAAAGAAAAGTAGTTTGCGAGGAATTTAAAGAACACTATATCAATAAACCATATGGAGATGCATGGCATAAAATGCGTGC
>RFSD01000152.1 GCA_009924165.1 Chitinophagia bacterium
AATATAAAACATCCAAATGCGTAATCTAAAAAATAGTCTTTGTTTGATTTTGGTGCTTTTAACTGCGGCCTGTGCGAATGTTAAGAAGGTTCAAGTCATTCAAGATGCATTGGCGGTAAAAGTTCTACCGGATGCTGCTGCATTGGCAGAAAAAGCAAGACTAGATTCTTTGTTAATGGTGAAGGGTATTGTCACTAATATTGCAAATACTAAGATCGGCTTTAGTTCCATGAATGCGAAATTGAAAATAGATTACGAAACAAGTAAGAATAAAGACAGCTACATCGCAAATTTAAGCATACAGAAAGATAGCTGTATGTATATTACAATTAGAGGAGCGATGGGGGTAATTGGCTTAAAAGCATTTATCAACAAAGACAGTATTGTCTTAATTTTCCCTTTATCTAAAAAAACAGAAAGACATCCATTATCCTATTTACAAGAAGTGATAAAAATCCCGTTAAGTTATCAAACGATTGAAGATCTTGTTGTAGGTAACCCAATTTTTATGGATAGCATTGATATCATTTCTTATAAAGTAATGAATGAAAGACTTCAAGTAAGTTTAATGGGAAAATTATTCAAAAATTTAATGATTCTTAGTGAGGATAATTCAAAGTTGGTTGAATTAAAACTAGACGATGTGGACATTGCAAAACACAGAACCTGTGACATCAATTATAGTGAACATACTTTAGTGAAAAATATACAGTTCCCACTCAATAGAACTATTTCAATTAATGCACAAACCAAATTGGATATTGGGATGGAATTCAAGGAATTTAATTTTGATGAACCTTTGAAATACACTTTTACTATTCCAAAAACAGGCAAGCGAAAATAATAAATTGAAAAATGAATCTCATGCTTAAAAAATGGTCAATCCTACTCTGTATATGTCTAGCCTTTTGCTTGAATCTTGCCAATGCACAAAATGGCAATTCTAGAGATGATCTACAAAAACAAGCACAGACTTTACAAAAAGAATTAGATGATTTAAATAGATTGTTAGATCAAACTAAAAACAATAAAAAAAGTTCTTTAGCACAATTGGCATTGATTAGAAATAAGATCTCAAAAAGACAAGCTTTGATCAATGGTATTGCTAAGCAGGTTAAAGTGCTAGATGCTGCTATTCTGAGTAATCAAAAAGACGTGAAGCGTTTGAACAACGAATTGGATACTTTAAAATACAGGTACGCTAAAAGTATTGTATTCGCTTATCAAAGCAGAAGTGGATACGAGTACCTTAATTTTTTATTTTCAGCAGGTAGTTTTAATGATGCAGTTAAAAGGATTACTTATTTAAAAAGCTACCGACAAAATAGAGAAACCCAAGCGAGGGCCATTGGTTTATCTGAAAATAATTTGAAGTCCAAAATCAATATTTTAAGCGAGAATAAACAGGATCGCATCAAAACCCTGTCTGCTCAAACTGTTCAATTAAAAGTATTGCAGGATGATAGAAAAGAACAGGACAAAGTGGTGAAACAATTAAAAAATAAGGAACAAGAAATCACCACCCAGGTAAGACAAAAAGAAGCACAAAGAAGAAAGATGCAGGCGGCTATCGCAGCAGTCATTAAAAGAGAAATGCAGGAAGCTGTAAAAAGAGAGAATGATCGTTTGGCTAAATTAAAAGCAGCCAATGTTGCTAATAATAAAACAACCCCTTCAAATGAAGAGAAGACTAAATCAATTCCAAATGTGAATAAAGTGGAAGGGGGTTTAAAAAGTACCACAAGTAATCGTCCATATTCTGCACTTGAAACTATAGAAGAGGGTAGAGAAACATCCATCTCTTTTGAAAACAACAAAGGAGGACTTCCTTGGCCAGTGGCTACTGGGATTGTCAATATTCATTTTGGTATAGAGAGCATTCCAGGTACTAAATTAGATCGTAAAAGTGATGGTATTGAATTGGCTGTTCCAAAAGGTACCACGGTTAAAAGTGTAGCCAACGGGACCGTAGTATATGTGGGAGATGTGAATGGAGATAAAACTGTTTTAATTAAACATGGTAAATATTTTACAGCATTTTCTTGCCTAAGTAGCGCATCTGTAAGCAATGGACAAGAAGTCAAGGCTGGAACTGTTATAGGCCGTTCAGGATTTAATTTAGACGGAGAGGGGGCAGTTTTATTCTCAATTTGTAATGAAAAAGCAGTATATTTTGATCCTGAAAATTGGTTAAAAGCCAGAAGGTAGTAGCCGGTTTCAGACTTTAAAATTGTCATCATGCCAAAATGCATTTTAGCGCTGGATCAGGGTACAACTAGCAGCCGTGCTATTTTATTTGACCAAGAGGGTCTGATTATTGCTACCGCACAAAAAGAATTCACACAAATTTTTCCAGCACCAGGTTGGGTGGAACATGATCCAATGGAAATTTGGAGTACCCAAATTGGTGTCGCTTCCGAAGTCATTTCAAAGCATGGCATCGATAAGTTTGATATTGCTGCAATTGGTATCACCAATCAACGTGAAACAACCGTTGTTTGGAATAAGCTAACTGGTATGCCAATTTACAATGCTATTGTTTGGCAGGATAGAAGGACTGCAGATTTTTGCAATCAATTAAAACAAGAAGGTAAGCAACCATTTATTCAAGAAAAAACTGGTCTTATCATTGATGCTTATTTTTCTGCTTCAAAAATAAAATGGATTTTAGATCATGTGGAAGGCGCAAGAGCGCAGGCGGAAAAAGGAGAACTTTGTTTTGGAACGATTGATAGTTGGTTGGTTTGGAAATTAACCAATGGTGCACATCATATCACAGATGCAACCAATGCATCCAGAACAATGCTATATAACATTCATGAATTAAAATGGGATACAGCATTATTAGAACTATTCAATATCCCTATTGCTATATTACCTGAAGTAAAAAGCAGCAGCGAAGTGTATGGCCACACAGATTTATTGGTTACCAATCAACAAATTCCAATTGCAGGTATTGCAGGTGATCAGCAGGCAGCATTGTTTGGACAAATTTGTACCGCACCGGGTATGGTTAAAAATACTTACGGTACAGGATGTTTTATGTTAATGCATACAGGAGAGCAAGCATTCATTTCAAAAAATAATTTATTAACCACCATTGCATTGCAGAGAAATGGAAAAACATTTTATGCA
>RFSD01000153.1 GCA_009924165.1 Chitinophagia bacterium
CAGTATGTGTAGATCTTGTTAAGCGCTATAATGATTTGTCAGAATTGAATACAGCAATGGTGCCTGAATTGACACAGTTGCCTTATAGCCCTTTTGACTATTCAAGACGCTCCACAACACCTGTTAAAAATATTGGAGGCAAACAAGTACCTGTGGTGATTGCAGATTTAAGTCATCTATCTAATATTAAAACAAGTGATTTAGTTGCGATTGGCTATACCTATGATGCAGCTACCGACAAATGGGCGATATCAGATGCTGCAGCAGATTATGTATTTATTGGTCAAACTCCATTGGATTTTAATTTACCTGGTACACTAAGTATCATTGCAAGTCCTGCTGTTTGTGCGCTTGCCAACAATACAGAAAAGTACCATCCAATGACGGATGCTGCTGCCTATATAGCTTTAGATGCAAAACATCCCCAACTTAATTTTGTACAAATAGATTGTTACAGTGATCTACAGCCCATAGCGGATGAATTATTATTACAAATTGCAAAAGATCCTACTGTAGTGCTATGCTTGAGTAGTCGATGTAACAATGCCATGCAAGCAGTGAGAAGAATGGCTATCAAACTGATGCAATTAGACATTCGCCAACCCATTATTTTAGTAACAGATAGTCAATGGAAAACCACGGACGAACACTTGATTCATTTTGCAATAGAAACGGGCGCATTGTTATTAGAAGGTATTGGAGATGGTATTTGTTTGGGTTTGAGTAAAGATGCATACGTAGCAAGTGTGAATGGATCTAATGTATCTGGACGTAATTATTTTAATAATGCAAGTATTGAACAATTATTAAATACAACTGCATTCGGTATTTTACAAGCTACCAGAACTAGAATTTCTAAAACTGAATATATTTCTTGTCCAAGTTGTGGTAGGACTTTATTTGAGCTGCAAGAAACAACGGCTAAAATTAGGGCAGTGACCAATCATTTAAAAGGGTTGAAAATAGCTATCATGGGCTGTATCGTAAATGGTCCAGGAGAAATGGCAGATGCTGATTTTGGTTATGTAGGAAGTGGGGTAGGCAAGATTACTTTATACAAAGGCAAAGAAGTGATGAAGCGTAATATAGATAGCAACGTGGCAGTGGATGAATTGATTTTATTACTCAAAGAACATAATGCTTGGATTGAACCAAGTAAATAATCATTTTATGTATTCTATTTTCTACGCTATATTTTATTTAATCTCCTTGATCCCCTGGCCTGTTATATATGTATTAAGTGACGGGGTGGCTTTTTTATTAAGAAAAATTATAAAATATAGGCTGGATGTAGTGCATCATAATTTAGCTATCGCTTTTCCAAATAAAACTATCCAAGAACGCAATCAAATAGCAAAAGAGTTTTACCAAAAATTTGCAGATTCATTTTTTGAGACCATTAAGTTGATCTCTATGTCTGATGCAAGTTTTAATAAGCGATTCACATCCAATGCGGAAGTGCTCAATGACCTATATGCTACGGGACAAAATGTACAAATCATGGCGGGTCATTTTTTCAATTGGGAATTTGCTAATTGGGGCGCGGCAAAATATGGTCAATATCCGTTTATAGGGGTTTATATGCCTTTAAGCAATCAATTTTTTGATCGTTTGATTCTGGATATGCGTAAAAGATATGGAAGTATCTTGATTCCTGCTACAAATTTTAAAAATCAGTTCCACCAATATGCTAGCAGTGGAAAATACGCACTGGCATTAGCAGCAGACCAAAATCCAGGCAATCCTAAATCGGCTTTTTGGGTGCCATTTTTTGGACAATTGACGCCATTTGTGAAAGGTCCTGAGAAAGGCGCTAAACTCAATAATACTGCACAAGTATTTGTTCATTTTTACAGCACTAAGCGTGGTCATTATCATTCTCAATATGAAGTCATGACCACTGTCCCTAATTATTTTAAAGATGGACAATTAACTGCACTGTTTGTAAAAACCTTAGAGGATAAGATTAAAAAGGAACCAGCCAATTATTTATGGAGTCATCGTAGATGGCGCTATCCCTATGATGCAGCTACTTATGGACACTTATTAGTGGATTAGTTATCCAAAAGACTTTCAGAATTTGCATCTTTCTTCGGCGAAGCAACAATGGTGAATTTATTTTTCAAAAATTCCACAGCCTCCCATCCATCCTGCACGATTCTAATATTGTGAATGCCTTGTTTTTTTAATATAGAAGCTGCAAGTAATAACTGTTTGCCTGAATCGTCTATGAGATAAATATTAAAATGTTCGTCTAGTTCCGACATCGCACCAGGGTCACCAAATTCAATTAAAGGAAGATTAATGGAGTCTTTGATATGCCCTTTGTCATAAACATCTTCAGTACGAATATCTAAAATCATTAAATATGCATCGAATGGGATATCCATGGCGAGCTCATCCACTTCTACTTCAATGACTAAATCTATTTTTTCTCCAGCTGCTGACCAAGTTGGAAATCCACCTTCTAAATAACCTTTGACTTGGGTATATCCAAGTAGTTCAAAACGTTTTATTAAAATCTCTTCTGTGCCTTCATCACATACTAAAATAATTGGACAATCTTGTTCAATTATTTTAAGTGCATTCAATGTTTTGATTTCGTCTAATGCAACATGGATTGAACCTGGAATGTAACCTTGTAAAAAATTAGCATCAATTCGGGTATCAATAATTTGTACCGATTCATCTTGAGATAAAGATAAAAATTGAGCTAAGCTTAAAACCATATTATCCAACTAATTGTTCTACAAATTGGTTCACTTGCTCTAGACGATTATAGTCCACCATATAAAAAATGAACTTTCCTTCACGGATAGTTACAACAATACCAGCTCTTCTTAAAATTGCTAAGTGCTGCGATGCAACTGATTGTTCTAATCTGAGTTTTACATAGATTTCAGTTACGGTCATTTTCTGATGTTCGTCAATTAGTTTTAAAATTTGTTGACGAAGTTTGTGATTCAGTGCTCTTAAAATCATAGCAGCTTTTTTGCTATGGTTTAAATCCACTTTTAATGGTGTGGTGCCATTGTCTAATTGTAGCAAGGATAATGATTGATTCATGACAAATTACATATTGGGGGTTATGAATTGTATTACAGTGTAAAGT
>RFSD01000154.1 GCA_009924165.1 Chitinophagia bacterium
AAATTACAGAAATTTAATGAGGCTGTTATATTTTTTTGCATCTTTGTACCATGTCAACCTACAATGTAATCTGCCCAAAATGTCAACACAGCTTTGAACCAACCGACGCTATTCGCGACGAGATTGAAAAAGAATTACGTGGCAAGATGACTGATTGGCAAAAAAAGAAAGAAGAAGAAACCAATCAATTATTAGCGGAACAAAAAACAAAAATTCAGAACGAACTAACAGAACAATTAAAAAAGAATATTGCTGGCGAATATGAACATAAGCTTAAGTTGATGCAAGACAACGAAGCCAATATGAGCAAGCAGGTAAATGAGTTTAGACAAAAAGAATTAGAATTCTTAAAACAAGTGCAAGCCATTCAAGCCAAGGAAGCTGAACTTGAATTAGAATTACAAAGAAAATTAAATACCGAAAGAGAAATTTTAAAAGCACAGATACAAAAGGAAGAAGCAGAACGTTTGTCTATTAAAGACCAAGAGCATGTGCTAAAAGTGAAAGAATTAGAAAAGCAATTAGAAGACCAACGCAAACTAGCCGAAGAAATGCGCCGCAAAGCAGAACAAGGCAGTATGCAAATGCAAGGTGAAGTGCAAGAATTATTATTAGAAGAATTACTTAAAACAAGTTTCCCTTTTGACCAGATTTCAGAAGTGGGTAAAGGTGTTCGAGGTGCAGATTGTATCCAACTAGTGCGCAATAGCCTTGGTCAAGAAGCTGGTAAAATTATTTATGAAAGTAAAAGAACAGTTAAAAGTGTGGCGCTGTTATTGAGAAATGCGATTCTAAAAATCCATGATACTAAAAAGAGCCAAGTGAATAAAGGAGACAAAATGAGTTTTCTTTATGACTACTTAACGAGCAATGAATTCAGTGAACAATGGAAAGCAGTAGGTGAAGGTTTTAGACAGATGCGCTCTAGCATTCAAAAAGAAAGAGATGCCATGGAAAAACTTTGGAAAGCAAGAGAAAAGCAACTAGAAAAAGTATTGCTCAATGCCATGCATATCAAAGGATCTATCGAAGGCATTGCAGGTGCAGATGCAATCCATTTAGATTTACTAGAAGATGATAATACAATTGGCCTAGAGGAAGAATAAAGATCAAAGATTACTTAACTATAACATGTAACACAGATGTAATCGGTTCCAAAATGATAGTCTAAGCTTACATTGATTTTATTTCCTTTATGTAATATTGCTGCTGGCACAACTCCCCTCTCCCCTTTTGTTAATTCAAGGATATTAAAATCCTTTGCAAAATCAATTCCCAATTGTTCGTGCTTTTTATACATCGCTTCTTTGGCTGCCCAAAAAAATGCTAACTGATTCAATTGCGCTTGCTCTTCCAATGCTGTAATCATTGCTCTCTCCTGATCATTTAAAAATTTATGTGCCACTTTTGCAATACGTGGATGTATGATTTCAATATCGATTCCTACAGGTTTGTCATCTACTGCACAGGCTGCATAACCCTTACAATGTGAAAAGGAAAAATGAAAAGGCAATCCAATTAAGTAGGGTTTCCCATTATCAGCCATCACCAATTGACTTAAATCCGCTTCTGGCATCATTAATTTAAACAATAACCTTACGGCCAAATGTTGTGTCCTTCTTTCCTCATTGGCAATGGGTACTGCAAGCTGCACATCTGTCTCAAAAAAGGACGCAGGTTCTTGAATAGACCAAATGGCTAGATGAGCTGTCTCGTTAATATTTTGTTGATAAAAGAAAGGCATTTTGAATTAGATTGCGGTCTGTTTTAAAGACCGAAATTAAACATAAATCGATTAAGATGATATTATCAGATGCACGCATACTCGAAGAAATCCAAAAAGGAACCATTAAAATTGAACCCTACGATCGTAAAGATCTTGGAAGTAATAGTTATGATGTGCATCTAGGAAAGTGGTTGGCAACTTATGACAATGCTATCCTTGACGCAAAAGCGCACAATACGATTAGCTATTTTGAAATTCCTGAGGAAGGATTTGTGTTAGAGCCAACTGGCTTTTATTTAGGTGTTACTTTAGAATACACAGAAACACATGCGCATGTACCTTTTTTAGAAGGTAAATCATCTACTGGTCGTCTAGGCATTGATATTCATGCAACCGCTGGTAAAGGAGATGTTGGTTTCTGTGGTTACTGGACCCTAGAAATTTCTGTTAAACAACCTGTTCGCGTTTATAAAGGGATGCCAATTGGTCAATTGATTTACTTCCCTGTGGATGGAGAGATAGAAGTGAAATACAATCAAAAGAAAAACGCTAAGTATAGCGGACAGCCTGAAAAGCCTATCGAGAGTATGATGTGGAAGAATCAGTTTTAATTCGATACGCCCTAACCCATTTCAATACATCTGCATAGCTATCTAAACCTGCTGCTTGCTGATTCCATTTTAAAAACTGATCATACAACTGATTGGATGCTTGAATCTGCTTACCCGCTCTTGCTACAAAAAAAGCGCGGATAATGGCTCGATCTTTCAACACATCAGGACTTAACAAGGCTTTATTTTTTGCTATTTGCTTTTTCCATGCATCAAAACCTTTCGTCCCTGCTAGCAATAATAATTGCGCATCTTGGGCATAAGTAAACATTTGCAATAACATGGAATATTTTAACATCGGGTCATCTGCTTCAATTGCAACCACATATGCGATGAAATTGGCTTCTGTTTCTGATGCATAACCTAATTGATGCGCCATTTCATGTGCAATGGTGTAAGGCTGAGTCATTATAGGTAGGTCTGAGCGAACAATCGCTTCTGCTGTGATGGGTTGATAAAAAGCAAGAAATCCAATATAATCGCCCAATGTGGGGAAAAGTGCTTTTTTGACACTTTGATTTTGAAGATGAAGTGCAGGACGAACTTTTGATATCCTTCCATATGCTTGCTGCACTTTTGCTACAGTTTGGTCAAAATTGGGCGGTGCTACCTTATTGTTGGATAGTTCTATTCTTGTTTCGTTAAGTTCCTGAATCAGTTCATTGGTCAATTGATCAATCTCAATTTGTGCAATTTGGACGTTT
>RFSD01000155.1 GCA_009924165.1 Chitinophagia bacterium
TGCTCTAACCAACTGAGCTATAGGCCCGCATCTTTCGATGACAGGCTGCAAAAATAGTAAAATTGACCCTGTTATTGAACTTAATCCCCCAATATTTTAACCTTTTTTAAAGTGTTCTACCCTTTTTTTCAATTATTTTTGCCAAATGAAGAAAGTAATTTTAACCCTCCTTACTATTTTGTTATTCAGTGGATTAGCAAATGCGCAATCAAATCCTCCAGAAAAGAAAATGGCCGACTTATCTAGCCGTCCTGCCGATCATTTAATGATTCAATTTGGTGCAGATAGTTGGACAGGTGGTCCTGATAGTGTGAAGACATCTGGTATGGGGCGTCATTTCAATGTGTATTTTATGTTGGACAAGCCTTTTAGAACTAACAACAAATTTAGTTTGGCTTATGGTGTCGGTTTTGGGACAAACAATCAATTTATTGATAAAGGCACTTATGTAGACCTTGCTCAAGTGGCCAATTCTATTCGATTTAGACAATTAGATTCTTTAGCAAACCGTTTTGACAAACAGAAAGTAGCAACAGTATACTTGCAAGTACCTGCCGAAATAAGATACTACACTAATCCTGCCAATCCTTCAAAGTCTTGGAAATTTGCTGCAGGTCTTAAAGTTGGATTATTGTTTAAGGGTTTAACTAAAATGAAGGACTACCAAACATTTAATGGTAATTCTTTATATGGTAAAACATATGTTCAAAAAATTAGCAACAAAAGATTCTTCACAAGTAATGATATCAGTTTGACTGCAAGAGCAGGATATGGTATTATTTCAATGAATGTTGGTTACACTGTAACGCCGGTGCTTCGTGATGGATACGGCCCTTCATTTAATAGATTGTCTATTGGATTAAGCATTAGTGGATTATAATCGTTTTTACATATTTAGAACCCTTCTTTACATAAAAGGAGGGTTTTTTATTCTACATAGGTATTGAGTTATCTTTGTACAAATACAGTTTTATTTTGATAGAGAAAAAGCAAATTATTAAGGAGGAAGAGAAGGCGGTCTTAGTTGGCGTGATTCAGCAAGAACATACCGAAGAACAGGTGAATGAATATTTAGCAGAGTTGGCTTTTTTAGCTGAAACTGCTGGGGCCATCGCGATTAAAGTATTCAAACAAAGATTGCCTCACCCAGATAGCAAAACATTTGTGGGAAAGGGAAAGCTAGAAGAGATTAAACAATATGTTGCGGCTAAGGATATTGATGTGGTGATATTTGATGATGAATTAACTGGATCACAAATTCAAAATATCGAAAAGGAAGCCAAGTGCAGGGTGATTGATCGTAGCGATTTGATTTTAGATATTTTTGCTCGTCGTGCAAGAACAGCGCAAGCTAAAGTGCAAGTGGAGTTAGCACAATACCAATACATTTTACCAAGACTAAAAGGGATGTGGTCGCATTTGGAAAGACAAGGTGCGGGGATTGGATCACGTGGTCCCGGTGAAACAGAAATTGAAACTGATAGACGTATTGTAAAAGATAAGATTACATTACTGCGCAAGCGTTTACAAGAAATAGATAAACAAGCATTCACGCAACGTAAGGACAGAGGTGAGTTTATACGTGTGGCACTAGTGGGGTACACGAATGTAGGCAAGAGCACGATCATGAACTTAATTAGCAAGAGCGAAGTGTTTGCCGAAAATAAATTGTTTGCTACTTTAGATACTACTACTCGTAAAGTCGTTTTTGAAAATACACCTTTTCTTTTAAGCGACACGGTTGGATTCATTCGTAAACTTCCGCATCATTTAGTGGAAAGTTTTAAAAGTACATTGGATGAAGTGCGTGAGGCAGATGTGTTATTACATGTGGTAGACATTTCGCATGATAAATACGAAGATCAAATTGCTGTTGTCAATAAAACATTACAAGAACTTAAAGCTTTTGATAAACCTATTGTCACCATTTTTAATAAGATGGATTTATATCGTACAAAACATTTTGACGAATGGGTTTCTGACGAAGTAAAACAAGATTTAGAAAGGGACCTTAAGGAAAGATGGATTAATGCAACCAATAACAATTGTGTTTTTGTATCTGCCATCGAGAAACAAAATATTGATGAATTAAGAACGGTGATCTTGCACAAAGTTAGAGACATGTATCAAATTAAATATCCTTACAAGACGGTATTCTTTTAGTTATGTCAGGTAATAGTATCAATTGGGTTTTAGTGACAGATGCGCCAGCGAGTTTAGACTGGCCCGATAATCATTTATTAGATTTGGAAGTGGAGGATAAAAAAATCACCCTTGCTAAGTTCAAGGATAGCTATTTTGCCTTTACTCAAAAATGTCCACATGCCAGTGGCAGGATGGCACAGGGTTATATCAACCCATTAGGTCAAGTAGTTTGTCCTTTACACCGATATGCTTTTGACATGAAAAATGGACGAAACACCACTGGGGAGGGCTATTTCCTAAAAACCTACCCAGTAGAACTGCGCCCCGAGGGAATATTTATTGGTTTTAAGCCTAATTCTTTCTTTTAAACTTTTGTACTTAGCTAAATTTCATTATTTTTGCAACCCGTTAATGGGAACACTCCTCCTTAGCTCAGTTGGTTAGAGCATCTGACTGTTAATCAGAGGGTCTCAGGTTCAAGTCCTGAAGGGGGAGCCAAACTGCACAAGGCGACAGAAATATCTCCTTTTTTGTTGTCCTTCAGTGAGTCAGGGTAGTTGCATCTTTCCCGCTCTTTTTTGTTATATTTATTTCAAATTAACATTAAAATGAAAAAATCAACCTTACTATTATTTCTTTTGATTCCATTTATATCCTTTTCGCAAAAGGCAGACTACAGCGTAAGTTCTTATTTAATAGAAGGGCCAAAGGCGCCTAATACACATTACATAGGTGAAGCCTGGTTAAATGGCGTACTTCAAGGCGATGCTGAATTGAATTTCAATATTACTAAAGCAACTTTTAGAAAAAACTCCACACTTGATTGGCATAAGCATTCAACACCACAAGTGCTTATAGTTGTAGAA
>RFSD01000156.1 GCA_009924165.1 Chitinophagia bacterium
CCTGTAAATAAATTAGGCTGATGTGCAGTAGTGATAACAAAAGTATTGTCCTTATTCAATAAAGCAATTTGATTGTTGACCGCATTTTCTTGTGGAAGATTGGCGTATTGTTTTGTCAATACATCAAACAATAAATTTCGATTGATTGGATATTTTTTTCGGCCTTCGATCGCCGCTCGATACCCTTCAAGATTAGGCGCATAATGCACAAAGTCAAGCGCTGTCCCTTTGCCCTCTAAATAATCATTGATTAATTTAGAGAATACATGGGTTGAACTAAATGGGATATGCTTACTGCTTTGAGACATCGTGGGCAAATTTCGGGAAAATTGCATTGATAAAGGCATTTTATTCGATATTGAAAGAAAAATAATACTTTTATAGGGCAAAAGATTGCACGCTAAAACAAGCCCCTATGGAAACCTACGGTAAGATATTGATTATTGCGATGCCCCTATTTCTGCTTTTAGTCCTATTTGAAAAATGGTACGGCTGGCGCAAGGGCAATGATACCGTTAGGACGATGGATATGATTTCTAGTTTAAGCTCGGGGGTGACCAATTCAACCAAGGATGTTTTAGGACTTAGTATTGCAATTATTAGTTATAGCTGGTTGGTAGAAAATCTTACAATATATCAAGTACAGTCAAGCTGGTTACTATATGTGATTGCATTTTTAGCTTTAGATTTTGCTGGCTATTGGGTACATCGATTAGCCCATACCGTAAACTTTTTCTGGAACAACCATATTGTACATCATAGTAGTGAAGAATTTAATTTAGCCTGTGCATTAAGACAAAGTATCTCCGTGTACTTTAGGATTTATGCTTTTCTATTGATTCCTGCAGCATTATTTGGCGTGCCACAACAAGTGATTGCAGTAGTCGCACCTTTACATTTATTTGCACAGTTCTGGTACCACACACAACATATACATAAAATGGGCTGGCTAGAATACATCATAGTTACACCAGCACATCACCGTGTGCACCACGCCATCAACCCAGAATATTTGGATAAGAATTATGGTCAAATATTTATTTTCTGGGATCGAATGTTTGGCACATTCCAAGAAGAAAACCCTGCAATCCCTGCTGTATATGGCGTAACAAGACCAGTGCGCACATGGAATCCAATCAAAATTAATTTCATGCATCTATGGTTATTAATGCAAGATGCTTGGCATACAAAAAGCTGGAAAGATAAATTACGCGTTTGGTTGATGCCACTTGGTTGGAGACCAGCTGATGTGGCTGAAAAATATCCAGTGTATAAAATCGAAGACGTGTATCATTTTGAAAAATATGATACGCCTGCACCTAAAGGCATGATGATCTATTTATGGATTCAATTATTTTGCTTGCTCCTAATTGTAAGTTATTTGTTTGGCAACGTTGCCAGTATTGGACTAACCAATATGATGTACTATGGCTTATTTATTTTTGCACAAGTCTATGCCTTAACAGAATTCATGGACCGCAATCCAAGGGCATTGATCTATGAAGTAGTCAAGAATTTGATTTGTGTTGGAGGCATCCTTTATTACGGAGGATGGTTTGGACTTCAAAACTATTTTGGCGCGAGTAGCTATATCTTAATGGGGTATTTTGTAGCTAGCACAGCAACTGTGGCTGCATATACTAGTCAACTAACTCGCCCTCTAAATCATAGTCGTACGCTTTCGTAATCTTCACCATTACAAAATCACCTGGCTTCAATCTCTTATTGGTATTGATCACTACCTCGTTGTCTACTTCCACACTGTCAAATTCTGTGCGGCCTAAATAACGACCTGCTTCTTTTTTATCGACCAATACTTTTAAGATTTGCCCTTCCTTAGACTGATTGATCTCTAGACTAATTTCCTGTTGTACTTCCATGATCTCTTCGGCACGACGTTGTTTTTCCTCGGCAGGCACATCGTCTACTAAGTCATGTGCACTTGTATTTTCTTCATGGCTGTATGTAAAGATACCTACACGATCAAATTTATGCAATTGTAAAAAGGCCTTTAACTCTTCAATATCTTCTAATGTTTCTCCAGGGAAGCCTGCAATTAAAGTAGTTCGAATGGCAATGCCTGGCACACGCTTTCTGATTTCATGAATCAATTCGGTCATCTCCTCTCTGGTAATATTACGACGCATGGCTTTTAGCATATTATTGCTTGCATGCTGCAATGGAATATCAATGTAATTACAAATATTATCACGCTCACGCATCGCATCTAAAATGTCCAAAGGAAACTTAGATGGATACGCATAGTGTAAACGAATCCACTCTACGCCTTCGACATCGGCTAAAGCGTGTAATAATTTAGGCAAGGCACGTTCTTTATAAATATCCAACCCGTAATACGTTAATTCCTGGGCAATTAACATCAACTCTTTCACCCCTTTCTTTACCAAGCCTTTTGCTTCGTCCACCAATTGCTCGATGGTTTTACTTACATGCTGTCCGCGCATCAATGGAATCGCACAAAAAGAACAAGTACGATTACAGCCTTCACTAATTTTTAAATAAGCATAATGGTGTGGCGTACTCAATAAACGCTCTCCTAATAATTCTGCTTTATAATCGGCATTCAATTGATTCAACATCAAAGGCAGTTCCATGGTACCAAACCATGCATCCACTTCTGGTATTTCTGCAGCCAAATCACCTCTGTATCTCTCACTCAAACAACCTGTCACATAGACCTTGTCTAATTTGCCTTTATTTTTTAAAGCCACTTGGTCTAAAATCGTGTTCACACTTTCTTCCTTGGCTTTGTCAATAAATCCACAGGTATTTACTACCACAATATTATGGTCTAACTTTTTATTTTCATGCACCACGTCAATGTCATTGGCCACCAATTGACCACTTAGCATTTCACTATCCACCAAGTTTTTACTACAACCTAGTGTGATGATATTGACTTTGTTCTGCTTTAAAGTTTTTGACTTCATAAAATATATTT
>RFSD01000157.1 GCA_009924165.1 Chitinophagia bacterium
TTTTATACTGGTATGGATTGTTATATCCATTGCATCGAAAGTTTAGAAGGTACTTTCTTAAATGAGTTCAGCAAGAGCTACGGAGAAAAAGCACTTGAGCTTTGCAGAAAAGTATTTGTAGAAAAAAATACCTGGGACGATGAATGTGATGACCAATTAATGATGGCTTCTTATGCAGGAGGCATGAGTATTGCGTATAGCCAAGTAGGTGTGGCACATGCGGTAAGTTATGGCTTAAGTTATTTATTAGGAACCAAGCATGGCATCGGCAACTGTATTGTCATGAATCACTTAGAGGAATATTATCCAGCAGGTGTAAAAGAATTCAAGCACATGGTGGCGAAAAACAATATTGATATTCCAGTTGGGATTTGTTCGAATTTATCAGAGGAACAATTTGACGCAATGATCAATGTGTCTTTAGGTATGAAACCTTTATGGGAGAATGCTTTGGGCCCTAATTGGGAAAGCATCATGACGCGTGAAAAATTACGCGCTCTTTATAATAAACTATAGTAGGATTAAAAATGAAAGCAAGTAGGTTCGAAAAATTTTAATTTTTTGGACAAAATCATAAGCGTGTAAATTAAAAAGACCTTAATTTAATTAAGGTCTTTTTAATTATTCAGCTTCGGCAACCACTTCTTTCACTTCAGGTATCATACGCTTCATCATCCCTTCGATACCTGCCTTAAGTGTGACCATGCTTGAAGGGCAACCGCTACAAGAACCTTGTAACATTAAGTTGACTATTCCTTCCTTATAACTTTTAAACTGTATTGCACCGCCATCCATTTCAACCGCTGGCTTTACATAGTTTTCTAATAATTCTTTTACGCGTTTTACCACATCATCGTCATCGGCAGAAACTACATTGGTTGCTTCTTGTTTCATTTTAGCAACTTCATCTTCGTTCACCACTACACCACCTGCTTCTAAATATTCTTTCAAGAAAGTTTTGATGGTAGGAATCACATCCTGCCAATCTTCTGTATCATTTGTTTTTGTAAGGGTCACGAAATTGCTAGCGATAAAAACACTTTTGATAAAAGGAAAACTAAACAATTCTTTCGCCAATGGAGAAGCAGTAGCCAAAGCTTCTTCTGCTACATCTAAACTTTTACCTGGATACAATAGTTTGTTTGCAACAAACTTCATTGTTTCTGGGTTTGGGGTCATTTCTGTATAAATGCTCACGATGGTATTGCCTGTTGTAATCATAGTCTGTGTATTTGGATCCGATACAAAAATAATCAAATTGGGTGGCTTGCTAGCCCAAGAAGGGGGATAAAAGCTTTATTTTTCCGATATCGAAAAACAATCTATAGCTAGATTGTAAATTTTAGACAGAAACGCTAAAATATTTTAGCTAGGGATGATGCTTAGTTTAGCATAGTTCAACATGATCTTTTTCTCTCCATTGAGATCAAAGAGGATATTGGCAATTGGGTTATGAGCAGAGCCCTCAATGGTTTTGATGATCCCAAAACCAAACTTTTGATGCTCAACTTTCATCCCCTCTTCTAAAGCAGTTGGATCCGCTGCTACAAAATTGGCCGAAGGAATATGGTTTTTATTCAAAGTGCTTGGAGGCGTCACTGGTAAATAGCTTGGCTTGTTATAACCAGCATTATTACCACCATGCATTCTATCATAGGCGCTGCCCCATCCACTTGATTGGTTTCTTGCACCACCACCTGCACTTGACTTGTCTAATTTTTCTTCTGGCATTTCCTCAATGAACCTGCTTGGGTCATTTTGTACCAGTTGTCCAAAACGATACCTTGAGTTGGCATAGCTCAACCATAAATGTTTTTTTGCACGGGTTACCGCAACATAAAACAATCTACGCTCTTCCTCCAATTCCTCTCTAGTATTCACACTCATGCCACTTGGAAATAATGTTTCTTCTAAGCCCACCACAAAAACACAATCAAACTCCAAACCTTTTGCGGCGTGCACAGTCATTAATTTTACAGTGTCTTCGTTGCCTGTGTCGTTGTCTGCATCTGTAATTAAAGTAATCTGTTGTAAATAAGAGCCTAAACTTTTATCTCCCAATTCACCATCCTCATTGCTAGGACTTTCTGTCCACTCTTTAATAGAGTTCAATAATTCTTGTACGTTTTCATAACGCGCTAAACCTTCGGTAGACTTGTCATTAAAAAGTTCCTTGATCATATTTGTACTCTTACCAACCTGCACCGCTACATCGTAGGCATTGTTTTTTGTTAAGAGGTTTTGAAAATACTTTATCATGGTCACAAATTCTTCGATTGAATTAAGTGTGCCCGCTTTAAATCCAAATCCTTTTGCTTTTTCTAGTACTTCGAAAAAAGTAATATTTTGTTCACTCGCTAATACCAAACATTTTTCAACGGTTGTTTTACCAATCCCTCTAACAGGATAATTGATAATTCTTTTTAACCCTTCCTCGTCTTTTGTATTGGCAATGATTCGTAGATAGGCGATAAAATCTTTCACCTCCTTTCTTTGATAGAAGCTAAGCCCACCATAGATCTTATACGCAATACCTGTTCTTCTTAAGCTTTCCTCAAAGGACCTCGACTGGGCATTGGTCCTGTATAAAATAGCAAAGTCTTTATTATAAAAATGATTTCTTAATTTATTTTCTTGGATACTATCTGCAACAAACTTTCCCTCCTCATTATCGGTCATCGTGCGTACCAACTTAATTTTATCGCCCTCTTCGTTGTCGGTCCATAGTTCTTTTGGAATTTGACCTTTATTGTTTTTGATCACAAAATTAGCCACCTCGATGATGGACTTGCTGCTTCTATAATTTTGTTCTAGCTTCACCAGCTTTACATCGTCATAATCTTTTTGAAACTGTAAAATGTTTTCGATGGTGGCACCACGAAAGCTATAAATACTTTGTGCATCATCCCCCACCACACAAAGATTTTCATGCACCGCTGCAAGTAGTTTTGCAATTTGAT
>RFSD01000158.1 GCA_009924165.1 Chitinophagia bacterium
GTGGATACTGCTAGCTTAGGCAAATATACGTTTACAGAAATCTTAATGCAATGTAAAAAAGGTGATAAGATTGAATTTTCATTAAGCTTGGATACACTTGCAAAAATGGGTGTATTACAATTAAATGATATCTTTAAAACAAAAGATATCGTTTTGGGTAAAGCAGAAATCCTTGACGTATTTACAGATGTTGCAAAAGTAGATGCTGATTACAAAAAAGAAACTGAAACAGAAAAGAAAAGAGAAATTGCTGCAATTAAAGCACATTTAGCTAAAAATAAAATCACTGCAGTAGAATCACCAGAAGGCGTATTCGTTGTATTGAAAGAAGCAGGAGACGCAGCAAATAAAATTGATACAACTAAAATTGCGAGTGTTTATTACAAAGGTTATACCATTGCTGGCGAGACTTTTGATACCAATATCAAACCAAACGATCCTTCCGCGAAACCTCTGGATGTAAATATTGGAACTGGTGCAGTGATTCCAGGTTGGGAAATTGGATTAAAGTATTTTGGTAAAGGTGGAAAGGGTACCCTATTTGTACCTGCTATGTTGGCATACGGCCCTCAGGCAAATGGTGCAATCAAGCCTTATACTAATTTAGTTTTCGATCTTGAAATTCAAGACGTAACAAAAAAATAGGTTGAGATAAAATATCTGAAAAAGTTTTTTACTTCGATCAAAAAAAGGCCAAATCTAATTTGGTCTTTTTTTATGCATTCATTTCATTGATTAATATAATCGCCTCCTTTGCTTCTTTCACATCATGCACCCTTAATATATTGGCGCCACCCAATAATCCAATGGTATTAAGCACTGTAGTTCCATTAAGAGCTGCTTCTGTATCTACCCCTAATGTCTTATATATACTTGATTTTCTGGATACCCCTAAAAGTATTGGTAAATCCAATGCTTTTAACTTTGCTAATGATTTAACTAGTTCAAAATTTTCGGCTTTTGTTTTACTAAATCCAAAACCTGGATCAATGATCCATTGGGTCAATCCAATCGCTGCAAACTGTTTCTTTTTTTCATTAAAATAATCCATCATGGTTTTCATAATGTCACTTCTATCTTGGACTTCATGCATGGTGGACGGGTTACCAGTTTGATGCATCCCAATATATCCAACCTGATTAGCTACTACTGTAGATATCATCTTTGAATCAAAATTGCCACAACTGATATCATTGACAATGGATGCGCCAGCATCTATTGCAGCTTTTGCGACAGCTGGAAGATAGGTGTCAATAGAAATAGGCATATTTGGCATGGCTGCATGTATTGCTTCTATCATAGGTACCACACGATCAATCTCCATTGCTTCTGTGATAAGTTCAGCGCCTGGTCTTGTACTTTGTCCTCCAATATCCAAAATCCCAGCTCCAAATTGAGCCATTTCGATTGCTTTTTTTACCCCCGCATCAATCTGTTCTATTCTACTACCTTTAAAAAATGAATCCGGTGTTGCATTCAAAATACCCATCACAAGGGGGGTGGATAAGTCGAGTACGGTATCCTTTAAATGGATTTTAAACATAGTTTTAATTTAAGGGCCTTATTGATTATCTTGCAACTGTTCAAAGATATTAACTAACCATGTAATTTGTTGTTATTTCATGAGTCAAACTTCTGCACAATATGATCAGGCCATCGCATCTTGTAGCGATATTTTTATTAAGAAAACTAAGGATTATGGTACAGCATGGCGTGTGCTAAGAATCATTTCGGTTGTAGACCAGATTTTCATTAAAGCTTTAAGAATTAGAACGATCCAAGACAAAGGCTTTCAAAAAGTTGACGATGGGATCCAAGATGAATTCAAGGGCATCATCAATTACGCGGTGATTGGATTGATTCAACTAAAATTAGACGACCCAAAGGTAGAAGATATGCCTGTTGAACAAGTACAAGCCTTGTATCAAGCTAATGTAGATTTTGCTAAATCTACTATGATGGATAAAAATCATGATTACGGTGAAGCATGGCGCGATATGAGTCAAGAAAGCTATGCAGATTTAATCTTAGTGAAACTATTGCGTATTCGTCAAATATTGACCAATGATGGTAAAACATTAATTAGCGAAGGAATAGATGCCAATTTTGTAGATATTTTAAACTATGCCACTTTTGCATTGATCCAAATTGCCGAAGGAAAACATTAATTCTATGCAATCATTTTTGAAAATCCTAAGATGGACTGTTGGTCTTTTATTTATTTTCTCAGGATTGATCAAAGCCAATGATCCATTGGGCTTGAGTTATAAAATGCAAGAATTTTTTGAAGTTTGGGGCATTGCTTTTTTAGACGATTATACCCTGGTGTTTGCAGTGGTTATGAATACCCTTGAAATTGTTGCAGGTGTCGCATTATTGATTAAATTTCCATATAAACAAACCCTATGGTTGTTATTGGGATTAATTGTTTTTTTCACTTTCCTTACTGGCTATGCTTTGTTTTCTGGGAAAATCAAAACATGTGGATGTTTTGGGGATTGTATACCATTGACTCCAAAAGTGTCTTTTATGAAAGACCTGGTTTTATTATTCGCTATCATCATCTTGCTTTTTAACCATAAAAAAGTAAAAAGTAATCTTCATAAAGCATTGGGTATCTTTCTATTAATGCTTTCTACAGGAGCAGTTGGATATGGACAATACCATGTTTTGCAACATCTTCCTTTCATTGACTGCTTACCTTATAAAAGAGGGAATGATATCAAGGAGCAAATGAAAGTTCCAGATGGCGCTATTCCTGATAGTGTATCTATCCAAATGTCTTTTTTAAAAAATGGCAAAATGGTACAATTTGATATCAATCAATTTCCGGCAGATTTTGATAGTACCTATGTCTACCAAGATCGTAAGGAAGTTATGATTCAAAAAGGGAACGGGATGGTAGCTAAAATTGTTGATTTTAGTTTGTTTACACTCAAT
>RFSD01000159.1 GCA_009924165.1 Chitinophagia bacterium
AGAGACTTTGGGAATCCCAATAAATACCAATTTTTCTTGCATTTTGAAAAGAAAGATGGCACATGTGTGGGTGAACTTAAAGGTTTGTTGAATTTTAATAAAAACCAAGCCACTTTTTCTGAGAAAGGCGACCCTTGTACCATTCAATTTACGATCACTGGAAATGTAATTAAAATCAAGGAAGATGGAAATTGCGGAAATCACAGAAATATGACCTGTTATTTTAATGATAGTTACGATAAGAAAAGAAAGCCAAAGATTAAGAAATAATCCACATTCTGCCATTGCAAACGATTGTTATTCACACTAGGCTTGCCTCGGTATAATTTTAAAGACAAATAGGATATATTGCGGGTCAAATTAACCAAAGAACAAAAACATGTCTTTTAGAAACTTCGAAGTTCCTTACCCTATTAATGAAAAGTATTCCAAAAAAGCGGCTTATTTCTCTATGGAGTTCGCCATCCACCAACCTTTAAAAATATACAGTGGTGGATTGGGATTTTTAGCCGGCTCACATTTAAGAAGCGCTTTTGAATTAAATCAAAATATGATCGGGATTGGTATGCTATGGAAATACGGCTACTATGATCAAGCAAGAAACCAAGACCAAACTTTGCAGGTTTCTTTTATGGAGAAGATGTATAGCTTTTTAGAAGATACTGGTATCAAATACCAAATTTTAATCCATGACCATCCGGTTTGGGTGAAAGCATATTATCTAGCACCTAATATTTTTTGTAGTGCTCCTTTGTTTTTATTAAGTACCGATTTGCCAGAGAACGATTATGTTTCTCAAACAATCACACATCGATTATATGATGCCAACGTGGCAACTAAAGTGGCACAATTTATTTTATTAGGTGTTGGTGGTGCAAAACTAATTGATGAATTAAATTTCAATCCAGAAGTTTACCACTTAAATGAAGCACATGGATTTTCAGCAGCATTCTATTTATTAAATAAATATAAGTCATTAGACGAAGTTAAAAAGCGTCTAGTTTTCACTACACATACCCCAGAAGAAGCAGGAAACGAAAAACACGATATTTACTTATGTCATAATATGGGTTATTTCTGCGGCTTAGGCTTGGACGAGGTAAGAAGATTGACTGGCATTCATGATGATCAATTTAACCACTCCTTAGCTGCGCTAAGGTTTGCAAGAAAGGCCAATGGTGTATCAGAATTACATGGACATGTAAGCCGTGAAATGTGGGGTAAATATGAAGGCATTTGTCCGATTGACCATATTACCAATGCACAAAACTGGCGTTATTGGGCAGACAAACAATTGTACAAATTTGCAGAAGCTGGAAATGATACTGGATTCGATGACAGAAAATGGTATTTGAAAAAGCGTGCATTTGAAATTGTTGCCGATCAGACCGGTAAAATATTTGATCCAAATGTATTGACCATTGTATGGGCGAGAAGATTTGCAGGATATAAGCGTGCCGACTTCTTGTCTTGGGATTTAGAAAGATTCGAAAAATTATTGTCTAACTTAAAATATCCTGTTCAAATTATATTTGCAGGAAAGCCCTACCCAGTAGACCATCCAGCAATTTCTCAATTCAATCACTTAGTAAACCTTAGCAAGAATTATAAAAATGTAGCTGTTTTAGTTGGATACGAATTGGCTTTAAGTAAGCGTTTGAAGCAAGCATCTGATGTTTGGTTAAACAATCCAAGAGTCCCTAGAGAAGCATCAGGTACAAGTGGGATGACTGCTGCAATGAATGGTTCTGTGAACTTCTCAACCGATGATGGATGGATACCAGAATTTATCAACCATGGTAACAATGGTTTTGTGGTGCCTAAAGCAGACTATGCAAATATGAGCACAGAAGCACAAGATGAATACGATTTGAATGAATTGTACAAAATATTAGAACAACAAATTGTACCAATGTATTATGAGCAAAAAGATACTTGGAGACAAATTACTCAAAATGGCATGAAGGATGTTCGTTTCCAATTTGATAGCAACCGTATGGCAGACGAATACTACGAGAAGATGTACAAAATCTAATTGAACCCTTCCCCTATTAATTGCTCCCCTCCGATACGATATTGGAGGGTTTTTTTTATCTATTTGCTAGTCAACCTTTAAACCCTAATTTTGTTATACAATTATGTCAAATAAAATCGTCGTTGCCATTACAGGCGCTAGTGGTGCGCTCTATGCAAAAGCATTACTAGATAGCTTAAAGCAAATCCCTGCTCAATACGAAGCGGTTGGTATTATCATGAGTGATAATGCCAAGACAGTTTGGGAGACAGAATTGGGCAATCAGGATTATTTAAATTACCCATTTGACTTTTACCATAAAATGGATTTTAACGCCCCATTTGCTTCAGGTTCTGCGCAATACAATATTATGTTTGTTGTACCATGTAGTATGGGTACCTTAGGCAGGATTGCTGCTGGAATCAGTGATGATTTAACCACCCGTGCTGCTGATGTGATTTTAAAAGAACGTAGAAAATTAATTCTAGTTGCAAGAGAAACGCCATACAATTTAATTCATATTCGCAATATGGAAACAGTGACGCTTGCAGGTGGAATCATCTGTCCAGCAACACCAAGCTTCTACAGTATACCAAAAACCTTAGAGGAAGTAGCTATGACTGTAGTAGCAAGAATGATGGACCTTGCAGGTCTTGATATTAAAACTTATCGTTGGAGTACGCCTTCTTAAACACTTATTAATTCAATCTGATAATTTATTTTTTATTTAATTATCCCTTAGGGGCTAAAAGCATTAGCCGGTTGCAGTACTCATTCTTAGCACTCTTTCCGAATCCAGGTTAATTTTAAAACACAACTTCTGCGTTTAATGCCTTTTCAAAGAATCAAGGCCGTGTTCTTAACACCGCCTTTATTACCTTATCTTGATGGCCATGATTTTTCCGAAGAATACCATGCCGGGTGTA
>RFSD01000160.1 GCA_009924165.1 Chitinophagia bacterium
CTAAATCAGCAATATGTGTTGAATGAAAAAATTATTAATACTTATTATTTTTCTTTTTCCATTACTATCCTATGCACAAGATGGATTTACTGTTACAATGCGTATTAAAGGGCTTGGAGAACATCAAATTAAAGCTAGTATTCAGAGAAATGGAAAGTATGTAATTGATACTCTTACTAAAATAGATACCGACTTAGTGGTATGGAAGGGAAAGACGGTAGATCCGCAATTAGTTAGGGTAGAAGTCATAGATACAAGTCTCTACCTTAGAGTAGGGAAAGCAGTTATGGCCCCTCCTGCACTTTCATTTTTATTAAACAATACAGAGATTGAGATCGAAGCAGATGCTAAACAAATTTTTACAGGAACAATTGAAAGTAAAGATCCTGAAGTACAATTATATAATAGTATTCGCAAGGCAGATTTAGAAGATGCAAAAGAGAATTGGGCATTACAACAGATCCAAAATAGAAAAAGAAATTTAAATGACACCATTGGTAATTATGATATTACCCAGCGATTACAATATTTAAAAAAGAAAAATCAGGCTCTGCGCATACAATTTTTGAATGACCATCCTGCCACTTTTACTAGTTTATTAGTATTACAATCCTTATTCTTGATTTTGCCAATAAGTGAATCCGAAGCAAAGTTTTATGCATTAACAGAAGAGCAAAAAAATTCGAATACGGGGAAAGCTTTAATATTAAAAATTGAAAGCAATAAAAGTACCGCAATAGGTAAGCCTGTTATTCCTTTTGCTCAAATCGGGATAGATGGAACGATGGTAGATATAAACGCATATAAAGGAAAAGTTATTTTAATTGATTTCTGGGGTAGCTGGTGTGTGCCTTGTAGAATTAGTCATCCAGCATTAAAGGAATTGTATGATAAATACAAATCAAAAGGTTTTGAAATCATTGGCATTTCTAATGAGATTGCTAATAGCAATAGGGATAAAAAAAAGCAAGATATCGCATGGCGTAAAGCTGTTAAGGAAGACGGGCTTACTTGGCCTCAGATCCTATACGATCCAGCTATTAAGGATATTGTAAAGGAATATGACATCAATGGGTATCCTACTAAATTTTTAGTAGACCAAAATGGCAAGTTTGTAATGCGTATTCTTGGTAATAGTGAAAAATTACACGCAGAGCTTGCTGCAAAATTAGCGTCATTGATGCCTGATTAAACCTCTGACCATTTTTCATAAAATTGATTTTGACTTAAATACCTTTTTTGGTAAATTACATCAAATCGATGTATATGAATCCTTGTCAATTTGATGGTGCAAGAAGGGGCTTTTTTAAAAAATCAGCTGCGGTTGCCGCACTTTATTTAACCCCATCTGTTCTAGTGAAGACTTTTGCTGCAGATAGCCTAGTGCCGATGCCTATTGCAAAAGAAAAATTAAAATTTATCCTAAACGGCAAACCGGTTGCATTGGAAATTGATGCAAGAACAACCATGCTCAATTTATTAAGGGAAGAAATTGGATATACTGGTACTAAAAAAGGATGCGAGATGGGTCAGTGTGGCGCTTGTACCATTCATGTGAACGGTAAGCGTTTAAAATCATGTACCCAATTGGCATTGAATCATCAGAACAATCAAATCACGACGATAGAAGGTCTCGCGAAAGGAGACCAGTTGCATCCAATGCAGGCTGCGTTTTTAAAGAATGATGCTTTTCAATGTGGCTATTGCACATCGGGACAAATTATGTCTGCAGTGAATTGCGTTAGAGAAGGCAAAGCAACAAGCAGGGCAAGTATTCAGGCTTATATGGATACCAATATTTGCAGATGCGGCGCTTATCAAAATATTGTAGACGCTATCGAAGAAGTAGCAAAATCTGGTGCAAAAATTTAATCCTTTTAATTTTCTTTTATGAACAATACGCATTTATCCAAGAACAATCTTTCTCAAATTAACTTTGCTGACGAAAGAGTAGACGGCGCAGATAAAGTAACTGGGAAGGCAAAATACACTGCAGAATATAATTTACCGAATATGGCTTATGGCGTATTCGTAACAAGTACCATTGCGAAGGGTACGATCAAAAATATCGATACCACAAAAGCATTGGCAGCAACTGGTGTCTTAGATGTCATTTATTATGCAAACTGTCCAACAGTGCCTGGTTATTTAACCAATGCGGCAGAACGTCCAAAAAATGTATTCGAGTGGCGTGGGCACAAAGTGTTGTACGATAATCAAGTTCGATTTTTTGGTCAACCTATTGCGCTCATTGTAGCAGATAGTTTAGAAAATGCAAATGCTGCCATTCGTTTAGTGCGCGCAGAATATGAGTCACAAGCTTTTGAAACCAATTTTGATGTAGTCAGAAAAGACCCTACAAAATTAAAAGGAACAGTGAACTATAAAAGAGGTACAGAAAATGCATTTAAAACTGCACCTGTATTTGTTGAAGCTGAATATACAATACCTGCCGAAGTGCATCTACCAATGGAGATGCATGCTACCATTGCATTTTGGGAAGGAGAAGATAAAGTAACATTATACGATAAAACACAAGGACCAAAAAGTACACAAACAACCATCGCACGTACTTTTGGCTTACAAGATAAAAATGTAAGAGTGATTGCAGAAAATGTAGGTGGTGGATTTGGTAGTGGTTTAAGAAGTTGGGCCAATGTTCCTGCTGCAGTAATTGCTGCTAAAAAATTAAACCGTCCTGTTAAAATTGTACTTACTCGTCCACAAATGTTTTCTTTAGTGGGCTATCGTCCACAGTCTTGGCAAAAAATTGGAATTGGTGCAGATGCAACTGGTCGTTTTATTGGTATCACACACGAAGCCATTAGCGGTACTTCTCGTTACGAAGATTTTAGAGAAGGGATTGTGAACGTTTCTAAATTTTTATATGC
>RFSD01000017.1 GCA_009924165.1 Chitinophagia bacterium
TCTTTAAACTGAGTGGCATTGATATTTGCAATCACTGCATTCAAGATGGATTTAATTACTTGAATATTTTGTGGATTCGCAGCAGCTGAACTTGTTAATTGGATTTGATAAGGCTGACGAGGATTATGTGTTGGTTGAATATCAATTAAGGCCGTAATTCTTCCCTTAGCCAATTCTGCATTCACGTTAGCTTGATCAGCCGTTATAAACTTCAATCCTGCCAGTGACTTTATTTTGGTATAAACCAAGTTGGAAGTATCTGCATTGGGAGCTAAAGCCACTTTTACATTGATATTCCCGCCGCTACTTAGGAATCCAAATACTAAAATGAAAATAAGCGGAAATGCAATACTAAAAATAACTGCAGATGGGCTTCTCAATATAGAGCGCAGGCTTGCTCTTGTAATAGCAAGCATCGCTTTAATTTGACTATATGAATGCATGATTCCTAAGGCTGTTTAACCACAAATATAGGCATTCGTGCTTGAGGGGCACCAACCATTTGTTGAACAGTTTTCAAATTTTGAAAAATCTGCCATTGACTTGCACCTATTTCAGATTCAATTGATTTGACTTTAACATAGTCTTTATAGTCTTCGATTAAATCTTCGATAAAGGATTTTGATTCTGGATATTGCTTAATGCTATAACCTTTCAGTTTCGCCATTTTAGCTGCAGAAGCAAGCGCATCATTTAATGTACCTATTCTATCCACAAGTCCTACTTTGATCGCATCCGAGCCTAACCAAACTCGACCTTGCGCAATTGAATCCACATACTCCATTGATTTTTTCCTGCCCTTTGCTACCCTAGATTTAAATGTATGATAGATACTGTCTACACCGGATTGCAAGATTTTTTGCTCCATCGTATTCAGAGGCCTTGTCACTGTTGGCGCATCTGCATAAGGCGCAGTTTTTACACCATCAAAACTAATGCCTAATTTATTATTCATGAATCCTGATATATTAGGGATCACTGCAAATACGCCTATCGAACCGGTAATCGTATTGGCATCTGCATAAATAGAATCTGCACCTGATGCAATATAATATCCACCAGATGCAGCGACGTCGCCCATACTAACTACGACTGGTATTTTTCCTTTAATCAATTCTATTTCTCTCCATATAATATCACTTGCTAATGCACTTCCTCCCGGAGAATTCACTCTTAAAACCAATGCATCTATCGATTCGTCAGCTCTAATTTTTTGAAGCAACATTCTAAAATCATCACTTGCAATTGAACCTTTTACGCCTTTGCCCATTACAATATCACCGTCTGCATAGACCACTGCAATTTTGCCAGCCCCAGTTCCTCTTAATGGCACCGACTTTGCATACTCCTTAACAGCAACAAATGGAATATCGTTTTCTTTTACCCCTTTTAATTTTTTTGCAATCATTTTCTTCAATTGGTCGTCATAGATTAATCCATCCACCAAACCATTTGATAAAGCATCTTGTGCAGATTGAATTTTAGCCTCGTTCACCAATGCTTTTAACTTTTCAGGTGCAATTTGTCTTGAACTTGCTACTGAATTAATAAAATGATCATATAAACCATTTAACCATACACCAGTTTGTTGTTTATTGGCATCCGACATTTTTGTATACCTAAAAGGCTCGGTAGCACTTTTGAACTTGCCTGCATAAAAAACTTGCATTTGGACATCCAATTTATCCAACATTCCTTTTAAGAAAACAGTTTCCAACGAAAACCCACTAAACTCTAATCCACCTTGTGGATGGGTATAAATTTGATTGGCTACATTACCTACCCAGTAGCCTTTTTGAGAAATCGTTTCGCCATATGCAAAAATAAATTTGTTACTTTTTTTAAAATCAACCAGGGCCTTTCTAAGTTCCTCTGAACTTGCGTACCCATTTGAATTTTGTTGACACTTAATATAAATACCTTTAATATTTGAATCTTTTTTTGCATGCTGAATCAACCCAATCACAGATGTTAAGCTTGGTATTTTCCCAGTACCTGGATTCATCAATTCAGTAAATGGATCTGATACTTCTTTTTCTGTGAAATTATCATTTAAGTCAATTACTAAAACTGCATTAGTTGGTACAGTTACTTCTACGTCAGAAGAAAAAGCTGCTGCAAATCCAATTAATAGCATCACACCACCAATTGAAAAAACAAGTATTGCAAGTAATGCAGCGAAGAATGAACTAAAGAAGCTTTTCATAATATAGATTGATTTTGAATAATTCTAAAATAGCAAGAAAAAAATAAAGATTGCCTTGTAAAATTATGGATATTTGCGTTCATTTTTAGCATACTTCTATGAACCATGTATACCTCATGATAGGCGGCAATATAGGAAACCGTTTGGCCAATTTAGAAAATGCTCGAAATAGCATTGATTTAAAATGTGGCCCAATACAAAAGCAGTCCTCCATCTTTGAGACAGAAGCCTGGGGTATGAAAGAGCAACCTGCATTTTACAACCAAGCACTCTGTATCGAAACCTTATTGAGCCCCCAAGACTTGATGGCCATGCTATTGGCGATTGAGGTATCCATGGGTCGTGAAAGATTGTTCCCACTTGGACCGAGGACCATTGATTTGGATATTATTTATTTTAACCAAACAATTATGGATATACCTGGTTTAATTATTCCACATCCTAGACTAGCATTGCGCAACTTTGTATTGGCGCCATTGGCGGAGATTGCACCTGATTTTGAGCATCCTATCCTTAAAAAAACAAATTTGCAGCTTTACAAAAACAGTACAGACACCTCCGTTGTGCATAAAAAAAACAATCTATAAAGGATCCAAAACTTATCTTTGTTCGCAAGTATTAGAAGTATTATGAAGCATCATTTTATAGCAATTGAGGGGAATATTGGTGCAGGAAAGACAACACTATCACAATTGCTTGCACAACATTTTGATGCTAAGCTAGTTTTAGAGGAATTTGCAGATAACCCATTTTTGACAAAATTTTACGAGAACCCAAAACAATACGCTTTTCCATTAGAACTGTTTTTTTTAGCAGAAAGATTCAAGCAGCAACAAGAAATGGTCAAGTCCAATGACCTTTTTCAAAATATCACTGTATCGGATTATATTTTTACTAAATGCTTACTCTTTGCAAAGGTGAATTTGCCCGAGGAAGAATTTAGATTGTATCAAAAAATGTTTGATGTCTTTGTGCAACAATTGACGCCGCCCGATATTTTGATTTATCTACACGCCCCAGTGAATAGATTGCAAGGCAATATTAAAAAGCGAAATCGAAAATTTGAACAATCCATCCCCGACGAATACTTGTTTAAATTACAAGAGACTTATACCAGCTATATCAAGCAACATAATATCAAAACTATTTTTGTGGATGCTAGTAATGCAGATTTTTTGTACAATGAAAAGCATTTAAAAGTGATTACAGACGCATTGGACAAAGATTTAGAAGAAGGTCAACATTATTTTACACTACCCTAAGTTCAATCTATTAATACTGTTATGGAGCAAAATGCACAACAACTAACCAAAGATCCATTTGCAGCTTTAAGGATAACTGAGTTCAGGAATTTAATGATTGGCCGATTTTTATTTATCATGGGCCTTAGAATGATGGGCACATTGGTAGGCTGGTGGATCTATGAGTTGACCAATGAACCTTTTGCAATAGGCTTGATTGGTCTAGCAGAAGTGATTCCTGCCGTATCACTGGCATTATATGCAGGCCATGTGATTGATAAAAGCGAGAAAAGAAAAATTATATTAAAAGGTGTTGCACTCTACTTAACTTGTGCGATAGGTTTATTACTCTTGTCATCGGCCTTTGGCAAAGCACATTTAGGCAACCTGCAAATAGCCCTAGTTATTTATTTTGTTATCTTTTGCACTGGTGTGATTCGTTCTTTTACTGGACCAGGATTTGGCACTTTGGTGGGTGAAATTGTCCCTAAAAATTTATTACAAAATGCAAGTACATGGAGTCAAGGGATGTGGCTGAGCGCCTCCGTTGTAGGACATGCAAGTGTTGGTTTTATGATTGCAGGTTTTGGCATTCATGGCTCTTTGATTCTTGTAGTATCCTTAGTGGCAATTGGCTTTTTCTTTATACAAAAAATTAGTGCAAAGCCCCCACACCCCTCTGTGGTGGAACAAAAGCCACTTGAAAGTGTGAAAGAAGGATTGCGTTTTGTTTTAAATACGAAAGAATTATTGGGAGCCTTGTCGTTGGATTTATTTGCTGTCCTTTTTGGTGGTGCAGTCGCAATGGTACCCGTATTTGCAAGAGATATTTTAAAAGTTGGCCCTATTGGTTTTGGCTGGCTCAATGCAGCAACTGATATTGGTGCGATGCTGATTATCATACTCATTACATTATTTCCTGTTACACAAAAACAAGGAAAAAAATTATTACTTGCAGTCGCAGGTTTTGGTGTTTGTATCATAGTCTTTGCATTGTCTAAAATATTTTGGATTTCATTTGCTGCATTGTTAATGAGTGGTATTTTAGATGGATTTAGTATGATTGTTCGAGGCACCATTGTTCAACTCAAAACACCAAGCCATATGCGTGGCAGGGTGATGTCGGTGAATTCGATGTTTATCAATAGCAGTAACGAATTAGGGCAATTTGAAAGTGGATTAGCTGCAAAAGCAATGGGTGTCATACCATCGGTGGTATTTGGTGGAGTGATGACCATTTTAGTGGTTTTCACTACTTGGTTTAAAGCACCAAAGCTAAAAGAAATGGAATATTAATTATTTGGCAATCAGTGCATTCATGACATCATGCACAATCGGACAGAATTCTGCATTTTTCATTGTAATTGGAATACGTTTAAAAAATACATCTTCGTCTGTGTAAGGAAACCTTTGACAATCGGTTGGACGATGATCATAAATACTACAAGCATGATCATTCCCTAAAAAAGGACAAGGTCTTGTTTTAGAAACATAGTCACCTTCTTCGTCCATACTTAAATACTGATCAATAAATGCAGTCTCTTTCATCCCCATGTATTTACTGATTCTTTTAATGTCTGGCATCTTAAATCTTGGGGAATAATTTTTGCAACATCTTGCACAATCTAAACAATCAATTTTCTCAAAAGCAGCTTCATGCAAGTCTGGCAATTGCTTTAAAATAACACGCTTATCCACCCTTTTTAGAAAGTTTTGGAATTTTTTAAGCTGTTCTGGAGCGGGCGTATCGTATAAGTGTTCAGTGTTTGCTTGCATAATTGGTACCAAAAGTAAACTATTTAGCCATCATCCACAAGCTTTCCCCATTCGAGTTTATTTTATTAGCCATTCCCTTTTCATGGCGGCCCTAAAAGCCTATATTTGTGCCAATTTTTAACCCTTTCAATTCCGTCGAAATGAATCAAAATGGCGCAGAATTTATCCAAAGACATATTGGCCCAAATCCAGTAGATAGTGCAAAAATGTTGAAGGCAGTTGGAGTGGATACTTTAGCAGCATTAATAGACAAAATTGTACCTGCAAATATTCGTTTAACAAAACCAATGGAGATTCCTGAGGGATTGACCGAGTTTGAAATGTTACAATCACTCAAAGCAATTGGTGAGAAAAATATTGTCGCGAAAAATTTTATCGGACAAGGTTACTATGGAACTATCACACCATCTGTGATTCTAAGAAATATTTTTGAAAACCCAGGTTGGTATACGCAATACACCCCTTATCAGGCAGAGATTGCACAAGGCCGTTTAGAAAGTTTATTGAACTTTCAAACCATGATTTCGGATTTGACTGGAATGGACATTGCGAACGCATCTTTATTGGACGAAGCAACTGCAGCTGCAGAAGCGATGGCTATGATCTTTAATCATATCAATAAATCAGATGTGATTAGTCAACCAAAATTATTTGTGGACGAAGCCATCTTTGCACAAACAAAATCTGTTTTGCAAACTAGAGCAACACCAATTGGTGTAGAATTAGTAACAGGTGATTTTAAAACTGCTGCTATTGATGGTGGCTTCTTTGGTGCAATCCTTCAATATCCAAATGCCAATGGTGCAATCCAAGACTACACTAGCTTTATAGACCAAGTACACCAAGTTGGTGGTATGGTTATTTTAGTGGCTGATTTGCTTTCATTGACTGTTTTAAAAAGTCCAGGCGAATTGAATGCAGATGTGGCTGTAGGTAATACACAAAGATTTGGTGTGCCGATGGGATTTGGCGGACCACATGCTGCTTATTTTGCAACCAAAGATGCATTCAAAAGAGGTATGCCAGGAAGATTGATTGGCGTAAGTATTGATGCACAGGGCAACCGTGCATTAAGAATGGCATTGCAAACTAGAGAGCAACATATTAAACGCGAAAAAGCAACTTCTAATATTTGTACTGCACAAGCATTACTTGCCAACATGGCTGTGATGTATGCAGTATATCATGGACCTGATGGATTAAAAGCTATCGCTTCTAGAGTGCATGCATTGGCACAAGGATTGGCGCAACAATTAGAAAGTTTAGGGATTCAACAGGTGAATGAATTTTATTTTGACACATTACACCTAACAGGTTTTGATGCAAATAAATTATTTGAGCTTGCAAACAAACAAGCTATTAATTTCAACTATTTTACAAATGGAACTGTGTCTATTAGCATAGATGAAACAACCTCTGTAAAAGACATTCAATCCATTGTGCATTTGTTTGAAACATTGACAGGTAAAACCGCAAATGCATTGAATGTAAATAATAAAAACGCAGCCATCCCAACACAATTGGTTAGAACCAGCGACTACTTAACACATCCTGTATTCAATACACATCATAGTGAAACACAAATGATGCGCTATATCAAGCAATTAGAAAATAAAGACCTTTCTTTAAATACAAGCATGATTAGCCTTGGTAGTTGTACCATGAAATTGAACGCTGCCACAGAAATGATCCCAGTGAGTTGGCCATGTTTTGGTGGCTTACATCCATTTGCACCTGCAAATCAAACCATCGGCTATCAAGAGATTGTGAAAGAATTGAGTGCTTATTTATGCCAAACGACTGGGTTCACCGCTTGTAGTTTACAACCCAATAGTGGTGCACAGGGTGAATATGCCGGACTATTGACCATCCGTTCATACCATGCTGCCAGAAATGAGCCGCATAGAAATATTGTTTTGATTCCAATTAGTGCACACGGCACCAACCCAGCGAGTGCGGTGATGGCAGGTTTCAAAGTAGTGGTAGTAGCATGTGATGCTGCTGGTAATATTGATGTGGCAGACCTAACTGAAAAGGCAATTCAACATAAAGACCATCTAGGTGCTTTAATGGTGACTTATCCGTCTACACATGGTGTATTTGAAGAAACCATCATGGATATTTGTAATACCATTCACGTAAATGGTGGTATGGTTTATATGGATGGTGCTAACATGAATGCACAGGTTGGATTAACAAGTCCGGGAAATATTGGTGCGGATGTATGTCACTTGAATTTACATAAGACATTTGCCATTCCACATGGTGGAGGTGGACCAGGTGTTGGACCAATTTGTGTGAATGATAAACTAGCTCCTTTCTTACCGGGTCATATTAAGAATGGAGATGCAACCAATGCAGTAAGTGGTGCACCTTTAGGATCTGCAAGTATTTTATTAATTAGTTATGCCTATATCAAAATGTTAGGTGCTAAAGGATTGGAATTGGCCACCAGCTATGCCATTTTGAATGCAAACTATATGAAATCAAGATTAGAAAAAGCCTATACGATTTTATATACAAGCAAAAATGGCACATGTGCACACGAATTCATTATTGACCTAAGACCATTTAAATTAACTGCAGGCATCGAAGCAGAAGATGTGGCAAAACGTTTGATTGATTATGGATTCCACGCGCCAACAATGAGCTTCCCTGTAGCAGGCACTATCATGATTGAGCCTACAGAAAGCGAGGATATGGCAGAATTAGATCGTTTCTGTGATGCTTTGTTAGCAATTCATAAAGAAATCGTTGCCATTGAAACAGGCCGTTTTGATAAGGTAGATAATCCATTGAAAAATGCACCACATACACAACATGTGATTTGTGCAAATGAATGGTCTCATAGTTACACTAGACAAGAAGCTGCATTCCCGTTACCATATGTTGCGTTGAATAAATTTTGGCCAACTGTAGCGCGTGTAAACAATACACATGGAGATAGAAACCTTGTTTGTACATGTGAGCCAGTATCTTCTTATGCATAAATAAATTTTAAGATAGATTCTAAATAAAAGAGGCGCTTCAAATTGAAGCGCCTCTTTTATTTATTCAGAATAACACATCTGACTATAGTTCAATGCATTGATATCACTAAGTATCCATTCTTTTTACAACACTGCTACTAGTGATAGGGGGATTGCCATTCAACATGAATTCGTATAAACCAATGATTTTTTCCTTATCACTTAATGAGGTTTGCAATTTTTCAAAATCGTTTTCAAGTTTTTTCAATTTCTTGTTTTCGCTTATGTATTTATTTGTAAAGTCTTGTAAAATAATATCGTCTATTTGTTGACTTTGCTGTACGGCCTCTTTTAGCATCTGTCCTTCTCCAGTTAGTATCCATAAAATATCAAGTTCAGGATAGGCTTGATAGATCTTAATTAAGATATCCGACCCAACAGAACCTAAATGTTTTAATTGCTTTGAAAAATAACCATTGGACAAATTAATTTTTTGCTCAAAAGCGTGTGGTGAAATCTTTTTGAAATAAATAAAGATTGCGATTCTTTCAATTGGCTTCATAATAAAATATTTAGAGGTTAATTTAATACGACATTGTTAGCTGTATCGTATTACTAAATTACCTCTATCAATAAAATCATGTCCAAAACTTAGGCCTCATTTACAGGAGACTTAGGCCTCATTTTTTAGAAAAAACAAACGACTTATAGTTTTTCACTTAATTCCAACCATCTTAATTCTGCAGCTTCTAATTCGGCTGTAACTGAAGCCAGTGTTGCACTTAAGGCAGTGATAGCATTATAATCTCCTGAACTATTATTCAATTCATTTGTGAGTGTCGCTTTTTTGCTTTCTAGTTCGGGCATTGAAATATTCAACTGCTCTAGTTCTAATTTTTCTTTATAAGACATTTTTTCCGCTACTTTCTTTGGAGCATTGTCTATGGTTGTAGGTTTCATTTCATGCTCCACTTGAGTGGTGATATCGGAACTTACAGCAGCATAATTTTGTTTGCTTTTTTCTAAAATCCTAAACTGAGTATAATTCCCAGGATAGTCACGAATCACACCATCCCCTTCAAATATAAATAAGTGGTCAACCAATTTATCCATAAAGTAACGATCATGCGATACCAATAATACACAACCAGCAAAATCAATTAAGAACTGTTCCAGCACGGACAAAGTTGGAAGGTCTAAATCGTTGGTAGGTTCATCTAGAATTAAAAAATTAGGATTTTTAAATAAAATGGTTAATAGTTGCAGTCTTTTTTTCTCTCCACCACTCAAAGCACTTAAATAAGTATACTGCTTGTCTGGAGTGAATAAAAATAATTCTAAAAATTGTGCTGCACTTAATGTACCCCCACTTGCCAAAGGAAACTGCTCGGCAAATGTTTTTAAGTATTCAATGACACGCATGTCCTTTTTATAGGTAAGTCCCTCTTGAGAAAAATGACCAAAGACTATGGTATCGCCTACATTGATTTTACCACTATCCGGCATTGTCAATCCTTGTAAAATTTGCAAGAAAGTAGACTTCCCAACACCATTCTTACCTACTATGCCAATGCGTTCTCCTTTACTAAATGTATAATCAAAGCCTTTTAGCACAACTAAATCACCATAAGACTTATAAACTTTTATGGCTTCTATAATCTTACCCCCCAATCGGGTCATTTTCATATCCAATTGCAAATTGGTATCTTCTATTTTTTGCTTTGCCTTCGCTTCAACTTCATAAAAATTATCTTGCCTGCTTTTGCTTTTAGTTGTCCTTGCTTTTGGCTGCTTACGCATCCACTCTAATTCTTTTCTAAAGGTATTTTTTGCTTTGTCAATACTTGCTAATTCTGATTCAATCCTGGCAGCTTTTTTCTCTAAATAATTTTCAACAGGTTGTTCTAAATGATGGATATTTAATTGGGTTAGAATCGTTTTTACTTTTGATTCAAAGTCCCATGCATTGTTCTCCTCCATTTCCATAATCGCATCTGTGATCAAATTTTCATCTTCCGTTTCCATGGCCATTTCATAATTACTGATAGCCTTCATGATAGGGTGTTCTTGATTGAATAAGTTTTGCGTCACCGATGCGGTTTCAATAAATTGAGGGTCCTGTTCAAATAATACCAACTGGACGTCTTTATGCACTTTAGCAGTACCCGAGTCTGGGACTTCTTTTCCAGATAAGATGCTTAAAAGGGTACTTTTTCCGATACCATTCCTAGCCACCAAAGCGATTCTGTCACCCTCGTTAATATTAAAGCTAATTCCCTTAAACAAGGGTGTAATACCATAACTCTTTGTCAAATTTTCTACAGATACATAATGCATGGCGCAAAGATACAAGCACTAAATTAAAATAGGGGAAAAAGCGACGAAGATTGTACTTTTGTAGACGTAAATATCGAAATAGATGAAAAATTTTGAAGTGCCTTCAGGCTACAGAAGCCCACTTATTGTTGCAATCAAACAAAAGCGCAAATTGGAAGATAAGCTCAAAAAGGATTTCACCCCTACTGAACTCGACTTTGGCAAGATTAAAATCTATTTAGCAAGACATTTTGGATTTTGTTATGGGGTAGAAAACGCCATTGATATTGCCTATAGAACGATTGAGGAAAATAAAGGTAAAAGAATATTTTTATTGAGTGAGATGATTCATAACCCTCAAGTAAATAATGACTTGACAAGCAAAGGTGTACAATTTTTACAAGATACACTAGGCAAAGAATTAATTCCTTTATCCGAATTAACAAAAGACGATATTGTCATTATTCCTGCATTTGGCACCACATTAGAATTAGAAGAGAAATTAAGAGCAAAAGGTATTGCAATTGAATCCTATGATACAACTTGTCCCTTTGTAGAAAAAGTTTGGAATCGTAGCGAACAAATTGCACAAAAAGGCTACTCTATTATCATACATGGGAAACCAAAACATGAAGAAACAAGGGCCACTTTTTCTCATACATCTGCACATACGCCCACTTTAATTGTGAACGATATCGAAGAAACCAAAGTCTTAGGAAAAATTATTAGCGGCGAATTACCAACTGCTTATTTTTATGATTTTTTTATCAATCGTTTCTCAGCAGGCTTTGACCCTACTATTCATTTAGATAAAATAGGTGTTGTAAATCAAACAACTCAATTAGCTACAGATACACAAGCAATTTCAGATTATCTAAAGCAAGTTATTCTGAAAAAATTTGGGCCCGAAAATTTACCTAGTCATTTTGCAGATACAAGGGATACGCTCTGTTATGCCACCAATGATAATCAATCTGCAGTGATTGGACTACTTGAGACAGCAGCCGATTTAGCCATTGTAATGGGCGGAAAAAACAGTAGCAATAGTTCCCACTTAGTAGAATTATGTGAACGAAAATTACCTACTTATTTTATTGATGATGTAAGTAAAATTATAGACGCCACTCATATTGAAAAAACCAATTGGAAAAATAAACAATCAGAAGTTGTACAAAATTACTTGCCAGAAGATGTAAATCCTATTCGTATTTTAATGACCAGTGGAGCAAGTTGCCCTGACACAGTGGTAGAATCGGTAATCAAGAAGATACTTAGCTTTTACCAACTAGAAGACGCATTTGAAAAAGTTAAGGAAAGTTGGATAGATTAAATAGTCTTTATCTTATCCATGGCCCACTGCATTGCCAGCTCGAATTGTTGTACTCTATCTAAATTTGTATTATCTAATACCAAAGCATCCTCCGCTTGTTTTAATGGACTATGCGCTCTTGTACTATCCATTAAATCTCTTTGTTGCAAATTAGCAGCAACTTCTTCCCTAAGTATAGCAGGATTTGTTTGAAGTAGTTCTTGATACCTGCGTTCCAATCTAATGGCAGGATCTGCCGTGACAAATAATTTTAATTCTGCATTGGGAAACACCACCGTGCCAATATCTCTCCCATCCATTACAATCCCTTTGTCAATTCCCATTGCTTGTTGCTGTGCCACTGCAAAATCTCTAACTGCAGCAATAGATGCTACTTCGCTCACTTTTTGACTCACTTGCATTTCCCGAATTTCTTGTTCTACATTTTCGCCATTTAAATACATATCGCTTTTTTGACTCACGCTATTGTATCTAAACCTCAATTCAATGGCATGCAATGCAGCTTCAATAGAGGCAGTATCGTTAAATGCTATATTGTTTCTTAAAAAATATAAAGCGATGGCTCGATACATCGCACCTGTATCAACAAATACATATTCCAAAGCCTTGGCCATTGCTTTTGCAAGCGTGCTTTTCCCACAGGATGAAAAGCCATCTATCGCTATGATGATTTTCTTTTGCATTATGGCGCTACAGTGATGGTTGCTGTTTGAGGTAAATTTGCATTTCGAATTGCAATTTGTCTTACTGCATTGCCTACAAAAGTCCTGAATGCCTCTTTTGATACTGAGTCTTGTCCAACCATTGCAGGCACACCTTCATCCCCGCCCTCTCTAATACTTTGCACCAAAGGAATTTGACCCAAAAAGGACAGGTCATATTCTGAAGCTAATTTAAGGCCTCCTTCTTTTCCAAATAAATAATATTTATTTTCTGGCAATTCTGCAGGTGTGAAATAAGCCATATTTTCTACCAATCCAATAATTGGGACATTCACATTCGCTTGTCCAAACATGGCGATTGCTTTTTTTGCATCTGCTAAAGCCACTTGCTGTGGTGTCGTTACAATCACCACACCTGTTACAGGAACTGTTTGCATGATGGTCAAATGAATATCACCAGTTCCTGGTGGCATATCAATTACAAGATAGTCAAGCTCACCCCAATCTACATCGGTGATGAATTGACGAATAGCACTGCTTGCCATTGGACCTCTCCAAACCACAGCATCTTTTTCATCCACCAGTAATCCAATGCTCATTATTTTAATACCATATTGATCCAGAGGGACAATCACCCCTTTTCCTCCTTCGTCTTTCATCAATGGTCTTTGGCCTCTAACACCAAACATGATAGGTACACTAGGTCCATAAATATCCGCATCCATCAAACCTACTTTAGCACCACCTTCAGATAAAGCCAACGCAAGGTTTGCAGCAACAGTACTTTTACCAACCCCACCTTTTCCACTCACTACGGCAATAATATTTTTCACTTTTGATAAAACCGATTTTTCGTCTTTTCTCAAGGAGGTTGTATTGGACGTAAAATTGACTTGTACCTGAGCTTTTGAATTTACTAATAATTTAATGGCATTTTCAGAAGCATTTTTCATCAAATCTTTCATTGGACAAGCAGGCGTTGTCAATACAATCGTAAAGCTTACAGCATCCACATCTATTTTTACATCCTGTATCATATTCAATGTCACTAAGTCTTTTCCCAGGTCTGGCTCTTGCACATTACTCAATGCTTTTAGTATCTCCTCCGTTGTCATTATGAAAGTTTTTGTTAAAATATTAAATCCCGGCAAAGTTAACGTTCATAGCGCTTATTTTGTCCTTTTAAAAGGCTTAAAATAGGGTCTATTTTAAAAAAACTACCCATTTCGAAACAAAAAAGTACTCTATTTCTGAACATTGAGACGTAATTTTGCAGCTACATGAAAAAGAAACTGATTCTGCCTTTATTGATCCTTTTTTCTGTGATTTCATCACAGTTAAATGCACAGACAGTAGATATATATAGAGACTCTGTTGTACAACTTTATGGAGTGGTGATGACTGCAGATAGTTTAAAAGCAATCCCTTTGGCAAGTATTGTTGTGAAAAATAAAGGTAGAGGCACCATCACTAATAACGATGGCGTTTTTTCTATCGCTGTCAATAAAGGAGAAACCATCACTTTCAGTTGTGTTGGCTTTAAAAACAGAAATATTGTTATTCCAGCAAATTTAGTAGGCAATGAATATAGTGTGATTCAATTAATGGTCAACGATACCAATTTTTTACCCGCAACAATTTTAAAACCAAGACCTACTCGTGCGCAGTTTGAGAGAGACTTTGTCAACTCTAAAGTAGATGACGACCTATATGAAACTGCAAGAAAAAATACTAGCCCTGCACAAAAAAGGATTATTTTATCCAGCTTGCCAAGAGATGGTAAAGAAGCAGTGGGTGCAGCATTACAAAACCAAGCTTCAAGGTATTATTATTCTGGACAATTACCTCCTATGAATATTTTAAATCCAAGTGCATGGAGAAATTTCATTAATTCATGGAAACGTGGTGACTATAAATCAAAAAATAAATAGATGAAAAAGATTGCAGTGATTGGAGCAGGAACAATGGGAAATGGCATTGCACACGTATTTGCACAAAATGGTTTTGATGTTAATTTAATTGATACACAGTCTGCTGCACTTGATAGGGCATTGCAAACCATTGCAAAAAATCTAGACCGTCAAGTTACAAAATCAATCATACAAGCAGCAGACAAGGAAATAACTCTTGCAAAAATTACTTGTTTCACCAATCTTAAAGATGGCGTGCATGACCGTGACTTAGTCATTGAAGCAGCAACAGAAAACAGTAAGATCAAACTTGCTATTTTTTCGGAGATGGATCTATACACCAGTCCAACTTGCATTTTAGCAACCAATACTTCTTCTATTTCTATCACGCAATTAGCAGATGCAACTCAAAAGCCAGGTAATGTGATTGGTATGCATTTTATGAATCCAGTGCCAGTGATGAAATTGGTAGAGATTATCAATGGAAAAGCAACGAGTTCGGAAGTGACAGAATCGATTGTTGCCTTGACAATACAAATTGGAAAAATCCCTTGTGTTGTAAAAGATGCCCCAGGATTCATTGCTAACAGAATTTTAATGCCCATGATCAACGAAGCGATACTCGCTTTCGAAGAAGGCATCAGTGATGCAGCAACGATAGATCAGATTATGAAATTAGGAATGGCACACCCAATGGGACCTCTGCAATTAGCAGATTATATTGGCCTTGACGTTTGTAAGAATATTTTAGAAATCATGGAAGATGGTTTTCAGGATAGCAAATACAAACCCGCAGCATTGTTAACGAAGATGGTAGAGGAAGGTAAATTAGGCGTCAAAACAGGCGAAGGATTTTATAGCTACCAAAAATAGACTAGTCCAACTTAAGCCTCGTCTTAAAAGTGACATCTCTTAATGTTCCTAGCTTTTCAAGCACTTCATCCAATCTATTCTTGGGTATGCCTATATGAAGTTGTATAAATAATTGAGCTGTTTGTTCTACTACAGAACAATTATAATGATGGACTAGCTGCATCACTTCATTCATTTGATGGTAATCAAAATTAAGTTCATAAGGGATTTCAATTGGCTTCTTAATGATGGGTGAAAGTTGTAAAGCCAAAGCTGTTGCGGTTTTATAGGCATTGATCAAACCAGGTATCCCTAATAAAGTACCGCCAAAATAACGCACCACCACTACAATTACATTGGTGAGTCCTTTACTATCTATTTGACCCAATATTGGCCTACCTGCAGACCCAGCAGGTTCTCCATTATCACTTACTCTAAAAGTTGATCCATCTACGCCTAGTCGATACGCAAGGCAATAATGCACTGCCTTTCCATATTCTTTTTTAAGTTGTGCTAATAGCTTTTTGCAAGTATCAATATCTTTGGCTGGATAAGCAAATGCCAAAAATTTACTACCCCTATCTTTAAATTCCGCCATAGAAGGCTGTTCGATCGTATAATAGTAAAATGGATCCATTCAAAAAATAATAAGGCTAAATTTATACAAAGCTAGTTCATAATGATGAATCATTTGTAACATTGCAGTATGCGTTTAAACGACATCAAGCAAGCTTTGAAAAAACAGTTAGCAGGTCAATACGAAAGTGTTGAACTTGGTCCAATCCTTTCTATTTTAATTGAACATGTCACAGGCTGGGATCAAGTGCAACAAGTTATTCATAAGGACAATACTATTTCAGCAAAACAACAATTGGCTTTTGAAACTGCAGCCACAGCGCTTTTAGCAGGAAGACCCATTCAATACATAACTGGTACAACCTGGTTCATGGGCGAACCTTATAATGTAAACGAGCAGGTGTTGATTCCACGTCCAGAAACCGAAGAATTAGTAGATTGGGTCATTGAATATGCAGCCATCAAAGGAAAAGCTTTGCGCATTTTAGACATTGGCACAGGTTCCGGCTGTATTGCCATTGCACTAAAAAAAGCATTACCCGATGCAATCGTTTCGGCAATAGATATTAGTACAGGTGCAATAAAAATAGCAGCAGCCAATGCAGCAGCGCTAAATGCCGATATTGAATGGATAGCGTTGGATATTTTGAATACCGCTTTTTTACCAGATCAATACGATGTGATTGTAAGTAACCCACCCTATATTCCAATGCAGGAAATGAAAAATATGGAATTACAAGTGACCGATCACGAACCCAATATTGCTTTATTTGTTCCAGACGAAGACCCATTAATATTTTATAGAACAATCGCAAGACTTGCTAAATTACATTTAAGTACGAATGGACAATTATTTTTTGAAATTCATTATGATCAAGGAGATGCTATGATTACACTCCTAGACGAAATGCATTTTCATGCAGAATTAAGAACGGACATGTTTGGGAAAGACAGGATGGTTCGTGCAAGTTTGAAGCCAAGATAAAATAAGCAGGCAGAAATACTAATTTAATACTTAGATATTTATTGAGCAGCGTTGACTGCAACTACAGGGGTTGCTCCAAGGGCTTTGATGATTTGCATCACTTGTATTGTCACACCTAAATTTGCTACGCTGTCTCCATTGATGACTACTGAAGGCTTATCCGTTTCTTTTGCCAAGAAAATCTGTAATTGGCTAGATAAGGCATCTAAACTTACGGGAGCTGATCCAATAAATAAATTTTGATCTTTGTCTATGGTCACTACCACTGTTTGTTTGGCCTTGGTGTCACTCGCTGCTTTAGGATTAGATACTTTGATCACATTTGGATTTGCTAAAGTAGAAACAATCAAAAAGAACAATAATAAAATAAACAAGATATCATTCAATGCACCTGTATGCACTTCTGGATGATGTCTTAAACGATTTCTAAGATTCATAGCAGGTAGATTAAGCTTGTGTTGGTTCTTGTAAAATATCTAAAAAATCTGCACTTGCTCTTTCCATCTTATTTGCAGTCTTATCTATTTGAGTAGATAAAAAATTATGCCCAACATAGGCAACTAAACCAATGATCAAACCTGTTGCAGACGTGATCATTTTAGTATAAATACCGCCAGCAATGGTGTTTAAAGTATACTCTCCAGTGGATGCAATACCATAAAATAACTGCACCATTCCAATAATCGTTCCTAAAAATCCAAACATAGGTGCAATACCAGATACCAACGATAGGATATTTAAATTACGCTCCATAGAATACATTTCTAACTTACCAACATTTTCCATGCTTTTTTCAATTGCATCAATTGGTTTGCCAATACGCATAATACCCTTTTCAATCATATTGGCTACAGGATTGTAAGTGTTTTTAGCAAGGGCTTTTGCTGCTGCAACATTGCCAGACAAAATATGATCCTTAATCATTTTCATGAATTGAGGATCTAACTGTCCCGCTTTTTTGATCGCTAAAAATCTTTCTATGAAAACATAAATCGCAATCACTAATAAAGCATACAATGGATACATTATCCATCCACCTTTCCCTAATAAACTAAATAAAGAAATTTTAGCATCTGGCACTTGTAACAAAATCAACATAGCATTTAAATTTATATTTAAAGTTAATTTATTTCTACCATATAGGCTAATACTTGAACTGCTTGTTGCATATCAGCAACACCCACCCATTCATGCTTACTATGAATCGCTTGCATCCCTGTAAAGATATTAGCAGTAGGCAGACCCATAAAACTCATCCTACTCCCATCAGTTCCGCCACGAATGGGTTCAATGACAGGTTGGATGCCTGCTTTTTTATAAGCACCCAACGCCAGTTCGACCATTTGAGGATATTGATCAATCACTTCTTTCATATTACGATATTGCTGCTTCACTTGGATCTTTACTGAAGCCCGATTGTAATCTAGGTTTTGTTGGATCACTCCCTTGGCAATATCCAATATCCTTTGCTCATAAATTGCCAAATTATTTGTGTCAAAATCACGAATTAAAAATTCAATTTGTACTTGATCTGCGCCACCTTGGATATTAGTTGGATGCACAAAACCTGCTTTCCCTTCGGTATGTTCAGGACACCATTGATCTCTTGGCAATGCTGCAATGATGTCTGCAGCAATTTTAATCGCATTTTGCATCACTCCTTTTGCTGAACCTGGATGGGCCATCACGCCATCAATGGTTAAAATTAAATGATCAGCACTAAAACTCTCCATTTCAAAACAACCCAATGCGCCGCCATCTAATGTGTATCCAAAATCAGCATTCAATTTTTTAAAATCAATAAAATCGGCACCCTTACCTACTTCTTCATCTGGTGTAAATAAAATTTTGATTGGGCCATGTTGGATGGATGGATTTTGCATTAAATATGCAGCTAAACTTACAATAATTGCTACACCCGCCTTATCATCCGCCCCCAACAAGGTCTTCCCACTAGCAGTAATAATTGCTTTTCCAATAAAATTTTTTAAGTATGGATATTTTTCGACCGTAATAATTTGAGTAGGATCGTCCGGCAACACAATAGGTGCGCCATTATAATGTTGGTGCAAAATTGGTTTGACTTGAGTGCCACTGCAATCAGGAGCTGTGTCCACATGTGCACAAAAACAAATCACTGGCAATTTTAATGCATTTAATTTTTCTTGTTCAATGGTTGCAGGAATCGTAGCCATGACATATCCATTGGTATCCATGGTGGCATCCACTAAACCTATGGCTAGTAATTCTTGTAATAATAATGTAGATAAATCCTTTTGCTTTTCGGTCGAAGGAAAACTAAGACTATTTGGATCGCTTTGTGTATCGATTTGTACATACCGTATCAGTCTTTCAGCCACTCCAAACGCATTCCATTCCATAGATTATATTTTGCTTTGTGAAGGTATTAAAAAAGGCATCCCAAATCAATGGAATGCCTTTTTTAAAAAATCTTTAACCTATTATTAAGGCATGATGATGGTAGACTTTGGTGTGATCCCAACCAATTCAAGATCGAAAGTTAAATCTTGACCAGCAAGACTATGGTTTGCATCTAATACAACCACTTCCTCTTTCACTTCTACTACTGTCACTTGAAATTGTTGACCTTGACCATTATTCATTGTTAAAGCCATACCAATTTCAGGATTTAAATCTGCAGGAAACTGTGTTTTTGGAAATTCAACAATCATTTCTGGTTGTTTAGGACCATATGCCTCCATAAATGGAATATGAATTGTTTTCTTTTCTCCTACTGTCATTTCTAAAACCCCATTATCAAAACCAGGAATGACCATTCCTGACCCCACTTCGAATTCGAGAGGGGCTCTTCCTTCAGAAGAGTCAAATGTTTCACCAGACGTTAATTTACCGTGGTAATGCACTTGAATGGTATCCCCATTTTTTACTTGTTGCATATTGTTTTTTTTAAATAAAGCACTTAGGGTGCAAAGGGCAAAAGTAGTAAATTCTAGTTAACTTTGCAAGATGAATGCCAGTCCAAGAATAGTCTTTATGGGGACCCCTAGTTTTGCTGTCTCGTCATTGAAAGCACTGCTAGATGCTAAAATGAATGTGGTGGGTGTTGTCACCGCACCTGACAAGCCAGCTGGAAGAGGCATGCAATTGCAACAAAGTGCAGTGAAGCAATTCGCCCTTGAACATCAGTTACCAATTGCACAACCAGAAAAATTAAAATCTCCTGAATTTTTTGCACAAATTCAAGCATGGCAACCAGATATTCAAATAGTGGTCGCATTTAGAATGTTACCAGAATTAATTTGGTCTTTCCCTCCGATGGGTACCCTCAATGTGCATGGCTCTTTACTCCCAAAATACCGAGGTGCAGCACCCATCAATTGGGCTATCATCAATGGTGAAAAAGAAACTGGCGTGACCACATTCAGATTGCAACATGCCATTGATACCGGAGATATTTTATTGCAAGAACGCATTCCTATTAGTCCCGATATGACAGCAGGCGAATTACATGATACGATGATGGAAGTTGGAGCGCAAACACTTGTTAAAACTTTGCACGGATTAATAACAGGTATAATTCAATCCAAACCTCAGGAAGAGAAACTTGCTATTTTACATGCCCCAAAAATATTTACAAAAGATTGTCAAATCGATTGGCAGCAGCCTGTTGCACAAATTCATAATTTAATTCGAGGTCTTGCCCCGTTCCCAGGTGCATTAACTAAAGTGGATGGCAAAATTGTAAAATTATTCATTACATCTATCGTAAATGAAAATCCAAAAGAACCTATTGGGAGTTTTGTAACAGATGGCAAGACGTATGCAAGATTTGCATGCAGTAATGGTTACATTCAATTGAAAGATATCCAATGGGAAGGAAAAAAAAGAATGCCTATTGCAGACTTTTTAAGAGGCTATAAAAAAGCGGATTAAAGAAATAATTGAACTAATTGACTAATTGAATGAATGAATATGCTTGATTCATCATCAAACATCTCTTATAATCCGAAGGCTTTTACAAAATCATCCTTTGGCGCAACGCCCACTTTTCTCCAAACTTCTACCCCATTTTTATATAAAATAAAAGTTGGAAGATCGTCTGCCTTCACCAATTTCATTACATCCATATCTTGACCACCATCCACTGCTAAAAAATAAAAGGGTTTAGGAGGTGTTTGTTTTAATGCATCCATCACAGGTTGCATTTTTCTGCATGGCGGACACCAAACAGCACCTATATCAACCAAAACATATTGATTAGATTGTAACAGTTTTTCAAAGTCTACCACGCGCATTTGAACTGCATTGCCTATACCTTCCACAGGCATTTGCTGCATACGCCAATTGCTCATCCCTCCTTCTAAATTAACAACTTTAAATCCTGCTTCCATTAAAGCAGCTTGTGCAGAAGCACTACGTC
>RFSD01000161.1 GCA_009924165.1 Chitinophagia bacterium
ACAAATAGGAAATTAAAATGACTGATGCAGAGAGAATTGCACTTGGACTTACTAAAAAATTAACATACAGATACACATTTGCTTCTGGTGATTTTAATTTTTTAGAAAAGCATAAAAACACCAATTATCTTCGTGCATTGGCACATCTTGGCATTTACAACAATTCTGGTGAAAGTTTTAATGAAAAATACTTTACACCAGATTCTATTGGACAACTTAAACAGAAAAAAGATGGTGATGATACAATAAAATTAGAGAAACCAATATACATATCAGACTTTACTGTTCCACTTGAACAAATCAAAAGAACAATTATTCCTGGCGGACAATTATTCGATAAAGATGGCAATAAATTAGATCCTCCACTTGATTTAATAAAAGATGAGGTAATGAGAGAAGCTGAAAAGAGAATCACCCCAATCGGTGTTCAACTTGGTTTAGAAGGAGCAAATCAACAACCAGGAGGTGCTGGTGGAACAACAGGAGGAACAGAAGAAACAACAACTGGTCAACCAGGAGGTGTTGTTGTTAATGCAGATCCAGAAGATGAGGAAGCGGCAACAAATAATGATGCATCATCTGGTGGAGCAGCGATGTCCGGTGGCGCTGCAATGTCCGGTGGTGCTGCATCATCTGGCGGAACAACTGTTTCAGACTCAACATCTATACGAGAAAAACTAAATAGATTGCTTGGATATAAAATTGAAAATGGAGAGGTAGTGACCAAGAAAGGTAAAAAAGTGATGGCATTGGATAAACCACCACTTTCAGTTAGTGTAGGTGTAGAGCCAAAAATTGAAGATGACGGTAGTATTTCTGTTGATGGTGATGTTACTATAAATGTTGATATTAAGGCAAACAAGGGAATAAACATAATAGAAAATGGAAAGTTAGCAATAAAATTTTCAAATGTTACCGGTAAATTTATTTGTAGAAGTAGAAAATTAACATCACTCGAAGGATGCCCTAAAAAAGTTGGATCAACATTTGATTGCGGTGATAATCAAATAACATCACTTGCTGGTGCACCACAAGAAGTCGGTATATTTATTGCAGATAAAAACAAATCATTGACATCTCTTGCAGGTGGACCAAAAATAATAAATGGTATCACCGATACTGCTAAAAGTCAAAACACGGTTATTTACGATGTTTCAAATTGTGGTTTAACAACATTGGATAATAACGGAATAACAAAATTTGGTCCAGGTGGATTTAATTGTGCATTGAATAAATTAACAAATTTGAATGGTCTTGGTATTGTTGCTTCAACAGGCGTAGTTTCATTCGATTGTTCTAAAAATGAATTGACATCTCTAAATGGCATACCTAGACCTATAAAAGATGCAAAGTCCGGAAAACCAGGAAATTATTGGATAAGAGACAATGTTGGGATTACATTGTTTCCAGTAACTATGGCAGATTTTGAAGTTGATAATTTTGAAGCTGGGGGTTTATCATTAACATCCCTTTCATTTGCACCAAAAAAAATCTATGGGAGTTTTAATTGTGTAGGTAATAAGGGAACAAAAAAATTAACAAATCAGAGTATAGGTAAAGACCGTTTCAAAGTGGGCGGTGGTTTTGAGGAAGATGCGGGTGCTCGTATTGTTGCAGTAGATGGAGAGTTTGTTACGAGTGAAGGAAGTTGGAATAATAAAACATACGGAATAGATACTGTATTTAAGAAACCAGAATTTGCATCAGCTGATGCTGGTTTTGAAGCAACAACCTCCGGTAATTTGATAACTAGCGGAGGAGCAACATGGTCAGAAATTCCAGATCCGTCTACAATTAAATTATTGTATAAGATTGCAGGTGAATATCAAAAACCAGGAGGTGGAATACAATTTGAATTTGAAGTTTTTAGACCAATCGGTATGGCAGGACCTGATACATATAATCGATCGTGGAATGCAAGTTATGCTAAAGGTAGAACTAATCCATTCCAACGAGTATTGCCTGATGGAACAAAAGGTTTTAGAAGTTGGGAAATGGAATTTCCAAATATAAAAAATTACATAAATTGGAGTATGTTTGAAGGTGGTGCTGCTGGTTGGGGATGGGCACAACCAACTGGTGCTTTTATTGTAAATGGTGTTAATTATGGTGGAAAAACAGTAGAAGCAGCCCGAAAATATGCTGCAATGTTCTGGATTGATGCAAGTGGTCCGCATCTAGGTCGTGGCATTGACATTTACAAAGATGGTGGTGATTATACCAAAGATGCTGTTAAATCAATAAATAATTCAAAAGCTATTCGTTATTCTGCTCCAGGATCTGCATTAGTTATTGAAGAAGGGCGTGTTAGATCATACACATCAGAAGAACTTACTACTTTGGGACTTGCTAGTGGAACATCATTTATAGGACACCTTAAAAATGGCAAATGGTTTGCTGGAACAACTGGAGTTCCGGATCCTGGAAAAGTAGCAGCTGCTATACAAAGTTATTACAAAGGTAATGTTCAAAATCTTGGTGTTTCTGATGGTAGTGCATCAAGACAATGTTTCATAAATGGAAAAAAATTATCAGCTCCAGGTAGACCTGTTTCAGTAGCACTTGCATGGTAACTTAATATAAAATTAACAGAGAAAAAATATGCCAGAAAATAAAACGGTAGATGATGTAGATAATGATGATCCAAATGTAAACGAAGTAAAAAAGAAATCATTACAAACTAAAGCATCTACAAATACTAAAAAAGAAACAACAGATGAAAAAAAAGTAAAAGATAGCAATTCATCTGGAGATGGAAACCCACGAACCGATACCGATGGTAAATGGAAACGTAATGACGGTTTTGGTTCCGTATTTAACCAATCATCATCAGGTGGTGGCAATACTTCATCTGGTGGTTCAAATAGTGGTGGCGGTGG
>RFSD01000162.1 GCA_009924165.1 Chitinophagia bacterium
GGTTGAACTGTCATGTCCTGTGACAGGTTCATTATGACTTAATTCAGGCAATATCTGATTTGCTAATTGCTTACCTAATTCAACACCCCATTGGTCAAAACTATAAATATTCCAAATCACGCCTTGTGTAAAAATCTTTTGCTCATACAAAGCAATTAAGAAACCTAAAGTATGTGGTGTAATTTTTTCTACTAAAAAAGAATTAGTTGGTTTATTGCCTGCAAAAACTTTGAATGGAGCTAAGCTTTCAATTTCGGCTTCAGATTTGCCTGCTGCTTTTAATTCCTCCACTACAGTTTTTTCAGACTTCCCATTGAGTAATGCTTCGGTTTGTGCAAAATAATTACTCAATAATTTATCATGATGATCCCCAATTGGATTATGACTTTTTGCTGGTGCAATAAAATCACAAGGAATCACTAAAGTACCTTGATGGATCAATTGATAAAATGCATGTTGTCCATTGGTGCCTGGCTCGCCCCAAATGACAGGGCCAGTGGCATAATTCACAGTGGTTCCATTGCGGTCTACATATTTACCATTGCTCTCCATATTGCCTTGTTGGAAATAGGCTGCAAAACGATGTAAGTATTGGTCATAAGGCAGGATAGCTTCACTTTGAGCGCCAAAAAAATTGGTATACCAGATGCCTAGTAATGCCATAATCACGGGCATGTTTTTTTCAAAAGGTGTCGATTTAAAATGAACATCTGCTTCGTGCGCGCCTTTTAATAAATCCTCAAAATTGTCATATCCAATCGTTAATGCGATGGACATACCTATAGCACTCCATAAAGAATAGCGTCCTCCAACCCAGTCCCAGAATTCATACATATTTTGACTATCTATGCCAAACGCATTCACTAATTTTTTATTGGTACTTAAAGCAATAAAATGCGTTGCTATATGGGCTTCTTCTTTGGCATGTTCTAAAAACCAAGATCTTGCCGTATGGGCATTGGTCATGGTTTCTTGAGTGGTAAATGTTTTAGACGCAATTAAAAACAATGTTTCTTCTGCATTCACTTTTTTTAAAGTTTCAGCAATATGTGTACCATCCACATTACTTACAAAATAAGTTTGTATTCCATCTACCCAATAAGGTTTCAAAGCTTCGGTCACCATCACAGGGCCTAAATCACTCCCACCAATACCAATATTGACAATCGTTGTAATTTTTTTTCCTGTATAACCTTTATGTGCTCCTTGGTGAATTTTGTTACAAAATGTTTTCATTTGTTGTAACACTTGCTGAATGGCTGGCATTACATCTTTACCATCTAACAATACTGGTTGACCGCTGAAATTTCTTAATGCAGTATGCAATACAGCCCTGTTTTCGGTTTCATTAATTGCTTTTCCAGAAAACTGTGCTTCAATTGCTTTATCTAAACCACATTCTTTTGCTAATTGAAATAACAATTGAATGGTTTTATCAGAAATGATATTCTTTGAATAATCAAATAGTACACCGTCTTTTTTGATTGAATAAGTTTCAAATCTATTCGGGTCTGCCGCAAACAAATCCTTCATTTGTTTTCTGTTCATTTCTTCTTCGAAATGTTTTTTTAACACAAACCAAGCTTGTGTGGTAGTTGGATTAATTCTTTCTAACATAATTATAATTCTATTCTTGTCTACTTAATTTTTTGAATGGTTTCAATTGTTTTAGCTAAAGCATCTGGGGAAATATCAAGGTGTAAAACAAAACGAACTTGAGTAGGGGTCATCACATAGGCCAATATATTTTGTTCTTTAAGTGCTTGAACAAATGCGGCAGGGGTATAAGCACCAGTCATGACTGCGATGACAATATTGGTTTCAACTGGTAATACATGATCTACAAAAGATTTTGATTCTAATGCTTCTTTTAAAGCAATGGCATGCAGATGATCATCTGCCAAACGTGCCACATGATTTTCAATGGCATAAATACCAGCAGCAGCTAAATAACCTGCTTGACGCATCCCACCACCAAGAACTTTTCTCCATCTTCTGGCTTTTTTGATAAATGGAAGGGATCCAACCAATACGCTTCCGACTGGAGCACCTAATCCTTTACTTAAACAAATAGAAACAGAATCAAAGACCTGACCATAATCAGCAGGATTTTCCTTTTTGTGGACAATGGCATTGAAAACCCTGGCACCGTCTAAATGGAGTGCCAAATGATTGGCTTTGGCTACCTTTTGAATTTCGTAAAAACTACTAAAATCATAACATGCACCTCCACCTCGGTTACTGGTATTTTCCAGGCTCACCAAACTAGTGATGGGCTTATGCACATCAATTGGGTTGATAGCTGCTTGAATTTGTGCAGCATTTAATAGTCCTCGATCTCCATGTAAAAGGCGCACTGAACAGCCCGAATTAAAGGCGATGCCTCCACCTTCGTATTGGTAAATATGGGAAATCTCGTCACAAATCACTTCGTCTCCAGCCTGAGTATGGGTTTTAATGGCCAATTGATTGGTCATTGTACCGCTTGGGCAGAACAATCCAGCTTCAAATCCAAACATTTTGGCGGTTTTTTCTTCCAAACTATTGATGCTTGGGTCTTCCCCAAATACATCGTCACCCACAGGGGCAGCTTGCATATATGCTAACATGGCGGGGGTAGGCTTAGTAACGGTGTCAGATCTATAATCTATCATGGAACGAAGATAAATCTAGGCCGTCGATAAAAGGTTAAAAAGACCATTTTGGGTATAAATATTTCTAAAATGTGAAATTGAGGGCTATTCT
>RFSD01000163.1 GCA_009924165.1 Chitinophagia bacterium
AGAAGGGGGATGGCCTCAAAAAAAAATAAATTACTAAATAAATTTGGAAAAACTAAAATAATTAGTAAATTGCACTAAAATTATTAGTTATGTCATACGCAGGAAAGAATTTAAAATTCATCAGAAAGCAACGTGATTGGACTCAAGAAGAGTTAGCCAACCAACTTCAAATTAAACGTTCACTTGTGGGTGCTTATGAAGAAGGCAGGGCAGAGCCGAGATTAGAAGTGCAGGAAGCTATTTGTGCTTTATTTAATATTAGTTTGGAGATTTTCTTATTTCAAGATCTTTCTCAGATGGAGGAATTTGACTTGAACCAAGGATATAATATGGGAGGCTCTTATTTAGAGCGTCGTCGCTCAATTAAAACAGATGCTTCAAATAGTGCCGCCATTGTATCATTTGTGCCTGTTAAAGCAGCTGCAGGATACTTAGCTGGCTATGCCGACCCTGAGTTCATCGATGAGTTAAATACTTTCACCTTGCCTATGTTGGCTCCAGGGGAATACCGCGCTTTTGAGATTGTTGGAGACAGTATGTTGCCTACCCCTAGTGGAAGTGTGATTGTGGGTGAGCGTGTGGCAAGTCTAAAGGATGTAAAAAGCAGCAATACCTATATCGTTATTTCAAATACAGACGGGGTGGTCTATAAGCGAATTATCACCAACGATGATCGTTCCGTTGACAGCATTGGAGAGAAGCTTACTTTGTTGAGTGACAATCCTTTATACGAGCCATATCAAGTAAATACCACAGACATTGTGGAGGTTTGGAAGGCTGTTTATATTATCCATAAAGCTGGTTCACAACCAATGTGGAATGTAGATCAATTAGCTGGTGTAGTGAATACATTACAGGATCAGATCACGTCAATTCAGAAGAAATTGAACTAGATTTTTTTTATTCCCACTCGATGGTTGCAGGTGGTTTGCTGCTAATATCATATACGACTCTATTGATACCTCTAACTTGGTTGATGATAGAATTGCTCATATGTGCAAGGAATTCATAAGGCAAATGCGCCCAGTCTGCTGTCATACCATCCACAGAAGTGACTGCTCTTAATGCCACAGTAAACTCGTAAGTGCGTTCGTCACCCATCACCCCAACGCTTTTTACAGGTAAAAGGATGGTGCCAGCCTGCCATACTTTATCATATAATCCAAATTCTTTGAGTCCATTGATATAAATCGCATCTGCTCTTTGAAGTAGGTCTACTTTCTCAGGTGTAATCTCGCCTAATATACGAATAGCCAATCCTGGACCAGGGAAAGGATGTCTTTGAATCATAGCTGCAGGGATTCCTAATTCAAGACCTACTTTTCGAACCTCATCCTTGAATAAACTACGAAGGGGTTCTACTAATTTAAGGTGTAGGGTATCTGGCAAACCTCCCACATTATGGTGAGACTTGATGGTTTGAGATGGTCCATGAACGCTTACGCTTTCAATCACATCAGGGTAGATTGTTCCTTGACCTAAAAACTTGGCTTCCAATATTTTAGATGCTTCTACTTGAAATACATCTATAAATAGTTTTCCAATGATTTTTCGCTTTTCTTCGGGTTCATATTTGCCTGCAAGGCCATCATAGAACATGTTTTTAGCATCAATGCCTTTTACATTCAATCCTATTTTTTGGTACATGTCTAACACTTGTTGAAACTCGTCCTTTCTTAATACCCCATTGTCTACAAAAATCCCATGAAGTCGATTGCCAATGGCTTTATGAATTAAAGTGGCAGCAACTGTACTATCTACACCGCCACTCAATGCCATGATCACATGACCTTCACCGATCTGCTCTTTTAACTGTGCTACGGTCTCATTGACAAAGGAAGCGGGGGTCCAATTTTGGCTACACCCACATATTTCAACTAAGAAATTACGAATCATGGTCTTACCCTCTGATGAATGATAGACTTCTGGGTGGAACTGGAATCCGTGAAGACTATGTCCTTGATCTGCTATTTTTCTAAATCCGGCTACAGGGATACTTTCTGTATCGGCCAATAGTTCAAAATTTTCGGGTAACACAGTTATAGAGTCACTGTGGCTCATCCATACCTGGCTATTGTCTGGGATATCCTTAAATATGATATCGTCTTTTTTGATACGCAATTGGGCACGACCATATTCTCGTTTATTAGACTTTTCTACTTTACCGCCAAAGTTCTTAGCACTCAATTGAGCCCCATAACAAATGGTTAAAAGGGGTAGTTTGGCTAAAATAGCTTGTATATCCACATTGGGTGCCTTGTCTTCGTTCACACTAGCAGGAGAACCGCTTAGAATCACACCTTTTAAATGTTCATCAAAGACAATTGCATTATGAAAGGGTTGAATTTCACAATAGACATTGGCTTCTCTAACTGCTCTTGCAATTAACTGGGTGTATTGGCTACCAAAATCGAGGATTAATATTTTCTCAGTCATACAACGAAGATACAATGAAAATAGATGTCTAAGGAAGGGAGTATTTCACATAGGATGGGGACAAAAAATCCCGCCTCAAAGGGCAGGATTTCAATATGGGTCAAAAACGCTATACAGCGTGATCAATTACTTTTTCTTAACCACTTGCTTCACAGCAACGTGCTTAGCAAGCTTGCTCTTTAAATTAGCAGCTTTGTTTTTGTGGATGATGCCACGCTTTGCTAATTTATCGATTTGAGAAACGATTGTTGGTAACTTCTCGTCGTAAGCTTTTTGTTCTTCTATAGTCTTTAAA
>RFSD01000164.1 GCA_009924165.1 Chitinophagia bacterium
GTATTATTTTTGTTGTAACTAAAAAATAGTTGCAATTTTGTATGACAAAGAAAGATAAACTACTAGAAAGATTCTTAAGCATGCCTAAGGATTTTTCTTACCAAGAACTAAAGACATTGCTTAATAGTTTAGGCTATGAGGAAAGTAACCTTGGAAAAACTTCAGGGTCAAGAGTATTGTTTTTAAATGTGATAAAGCAAAGTAAAATCAGAATACATAAACCACATCCTGGCAATATTTTAAAGAAATATCAGATTGTGGAAGTAATATCAAAAATAACATCAAAAGAAAAATAATGAAAAACACGTTAAACTATAAAGGATTTCTGGGATCTGTTTCTTTTAGCGAAGAAGATGATGTTCTATATGGCAAAATAGAATGCATTGATGACTTGATTTTATATGAAGGGGGTTGTGTCAGTGAAATAAAAAATGCATTTAAAGAAGCAGTAGACGATTATATTGAAATCTGTAAACAAACAAAGAAGCCTTGCATAAAAAGCTTTAAAGGGTCTTTTAATGTCCGTGTTACACCTGATGTACACCAGAAGGCGGCAATGCTTGCCACTATGAAAGGAATTAGCTTAAATCAATTGGTACAAAAAGCTATTGAGAAGGAATTAGAAGTGGCTTAATAAAATAGCTTCAATTTTTTTGGCTAACTAATAAATTAGTTATAATATTAACTAAGAAATTAGTTATAAAGCCAAAAAGAACCATATGAAAAAATTGACACAAGCCGAAGAACAGATCATGCAAGCACTTTGGTCCTTGGATCAAGGCGGTTATATCAAAGACATTTTAGAAGCATTAGAAGCACCCAAGCCACATCATAATACAGTGGCAACCTTACTTAAAATTTTGGTGGAGAAGGAGTTTGTTGGGATTCAAAATCCCAATAGGAATAATTTTTATTATCCATTGGTGAGTAAATCTGCCTATTCAGGTAAAATAATTGAAGGTTTGACCGAAAATTATTTTGAAGGTTCTTATGCCAATGTGGTATCCTTTTTGGTTGATAAAAAACAAATGTCAATCGAGGATTTGGAATTGCTTTTACAACAACTAAAAAATAAGCGCCATGACTAGGTAACTTTTTTTAAAGTCTTAATGATACATCTATCTAATCCTATCTGCGCTTTTTACCAATTTCTCGTCTTGGTAAATTTTATAGCAAGCAATTAATTGTAAGATTGGAATTAAAAATAAACTAGCCGAAGCAAGTGTGAAGCCTCCGCCTGGATTTGCCTTCACAATCGTATAAATAAAATAACCAATCAATCCAGATAGTAAAAAGTTCACCAAGGTTACTTTTAATTGTAGCATACGGTTGCCGTATAAAAAGATACTGATAAAAGATAAGCAAGCACTAAATGCCAAGCCAATTAAGGTGCTGTACTGTGCAGCGCCATTAATCTCCAAAGCATTGGGCTGTGGGGTATAATAAAATGGAAATTTCAATATAAAGAAAGCTGCTGCACTAGCAATCAATAACCATAGGGTTTGTATTCTTTGTATCATAGCTTAAAGTTAGCGTATAATTAACCTAATTCAGGATACAATACAAATTGCTCCATGAACTTATTCACTTCTTTCTTAGTGTTGGCCAAAACAGTTTCATTATCGGCGTTCATTAAAGCGGTATCAATTGCATCTACTACAAAAGGAATATGACCTTCGTTCATACCTCTTGTTGTAATCGCAGCTACACCAAAACGGATACCAGATGTTACAAAAGCAGACTTATCATCATATGGTACCATATTTTTATTTGCAGTGATATCTGCCATACCTAATACATGTTCTGCTTTTTTACCACTGATATTTTTATTTCTTAAGTCAATCAACATTAAATGATTGTCTGTACCGCCACTAATAATTTCATAGCCTTTTGCAACAAATGCTGCAGCCATCGTTCTTGCATTTGTTTGTACTTGCTTTTGATATACCATGAATTCATCAGATAAAATTTCGCCAAATGCAATTGCTTTCGCAGCAATCACGTGTTCTAATGGTCCACCTTGTGTACCTGGGAATACCGCCATATCAATCACATTGGACCATAATCTTAAATTGCCTTTCATGTCTTTTAGACCTAAAGTATTCTCACCATCCTTCGCCATCATGATTACGCCACCTCTTGGGCCACGTAATGTTTTATGTGTGGTAGAAGTCACAAAATGACAATGATTAAAAGGTGAACTTAATAATCCTTTTGCGATCAATCCAGCAGGGTGTGCAATATCCGCTAATACAAAAGCACCCACTTCGTCAGCTACCTTACGAATACGCGCGTAATCAATATCTCTACTATAAGCACTCGCACCACAAATAATTAATTTAGGCTTATGTGTTCTTGCTTGACTTTCTAACATCTCGTAATCAATTAATCCAGTTTCTTTCACCACGCCATAAAAATGAGGTTGGTAAGTTTTGCCCGAAAAATTTACTGCACTGCCATGTGTTAAGTGACCGCCCATACTTAAATCCAATCCTAAGATGGCATCACCTGGTTGAAGAATCGCTAACATCACTGCAGCATTTGCTTGTGCCCCACTATGTGGTTGAACGTTTGCATATTCAATTCCAAAAACTTGCTTTAAGCGATCAATAGCTAAAGTTTCCGTTTTGTCTACAATTTCGCAACCACCATAATAACGACGACCAGGATACCCTTCGGCATATTTGTTTGTCATCACGCCACCCATTGCTTGCAT
>RFSD01000165.1 GCA_009924165.1 Chitinophagia bacterium
CATAAAAATTTAGCTAAAAAAGTATGGCCTATTTGGTTTTATGTGGCTGTAACTGGTCCTATTGTATATTGGATGATTAAGCAGTATTATAACTAGAAATTTAATTCCTTTGCAGGATCCCAAAATATTTTTTCAAAGTCCAAGACAGTTTCGTTTTGGACTTTTATTTTTTCCTTCTCTAATAATTCTTGCATGGTGGTAGGCGTTTCAAAATGCGCTTTGCCACTTAACATGCCATTACGATTGACTACTCTATGTGCTGGTACTTTTGGTTTGACACCATGCGATGCATTCATCGCCCAACCCACCATTCTTGAACTACCTCCAGTGCCTAAGTATTTTGCAATCGCACCATAGCTTGTCACACGACCTTTGGGTATGAGACGAACTACATCAAATACATTTTGGAAAAAGTCTTTTGTCTTAGGCGTGTATTGCATAATGGAATAATAAATATACAAAATCGAAAGAGTAGATTTATTAAAATCAAGGAAATAAATGAAGGTCAAAGACCTAATTTCTATAAATGCTTATTAGGATTATTCTTATCTATATATGCCTCAATTTGCACATCGGGTAAAGTCTTACTTGCTGCAACTCTAATTATTTGCGCTCTGGTTTTGATAGGCTCTGGCACTGCGTCATAATCAAATGGGCAATGCTTGCAGGCTTCTCCACAGCAATAGCCTCTTCCTTGGTGGTAGGCCGCAGTAAATACCCATTTCCCTTTTGGGTCTATATAATAATGTACTCCTTCAATCATTTTTTTACGCGCTCTTTTTTTTATGCTTCTTTTTTTGCTCTCGCAGCTTCTGCTTGCATTCTAATTAATTCACCCGCATCCATTGGGATGTCCTTGATGGCCTCTTTTAAAATTGCATCTAGTTCTATTGGCAGGTCTTTGTCAATATTAAACTGAATATAGTGAATCTTGTTACTCTGTGCGATATCCAATCCTTCATAGTAGGTTTTAATTAAACAACGTGGATCGATTTTTTGTTCAGCATATAAATGATCTGTTTTGTAGATTAAATTTAAACCATACATCTCAATCACTTTTAAGGTGAAATGATAAAGCAAGGGACTATCTGTTTTTAAATGCACAATGCCTTCTTTTTTTAAAAACTGTTGGTACAGTCTTAAAAATTTTGGATGAGTCAATCGCTTTTTTGCTTTAGACCATCTTAGTTGTGGATCAGGGAAAGTGATCCATATTTCATCCACTTCGTCTTTTGCAAAGTAATTTGAAGTGAGTTCAATTTGAGAACGTACAAACGCCACATTTTTTAATCCATCCTTATTGGCAATACTTGCACCTTTCCAAATGCGATTGCCTTTTAAATCGATCCCTATAAAATGTTGTTCAGGAAACATGCGACCTAATCCAACTGCATATTCACCTCGGCCACAAGCAAGTTCTATAGTGAGGGGCGTAGTTGTGTTTGATAGAACTGTCTGATCAGATATAACCAATTTGGTTATATCAATTGGTGTTATACTTTTTTTTATTGCGTCAAAAAAAGCAGCCCATTTCCCCTGCATATTCTGCGGAAATTCCAAGACGTTCTCATATGCTTTGATTGCTGCAAACTTGATTAGTTTTTTCTGACCCATGCCGCAAAGATAAGATTAGAAAGGCTTCAATTTTTTACACCTTCATTAATTTCAATGCTTTTTGAGCAACGATAGGCGCAATGGCTACACCCATGCCACTCATGCGCACTGCACAGTATACATTGGGCTGTAATTGTTCTATGATAGGCTTCTTGATCTTTCCCATTCCCATAGTACCACTCCATCTTAATTCAATATTTGGTTTTTTAGATCCCTTCGGTAGGATTCGCTCCATCATAAATTTCTCTAGTACTTTTTGTATTGTATCAGATGTATCTAAAGAATATGTTTTTTCATTTTTAAAATCTGCATTCCTTGCACCACCTAACAATAAACGATTGCCCAGGTTGCGGAAATAATAATAGCCTTCGTCAAAATGAAAACAACCTTTGAATTTTAAATTTTTTATGGGTTCTGTTACAAAAACCTGACCTCTTGCTGGTACCACATCTAAATCTGGGATGAGTTGTTTTGCAAATCCATTGGTACAAATTATAAATTGTTTTGTTTCTAAAGGCGCATCTAAATTGGTGGTGATGGTCACACCTTTTTTATGCGACTTAAATTTTTTGACTTCGGTGCTAAATAAAATTTGCACCCCTTTTGCTTGTACTGCTTTTTGCAAAGCCAATACCAGCTTTGCTGAATTCAATTGTCCCTCCATTTGATTAAAGACCAATGCCTCTATCCCTTGGAAACCTAATTTTTTAATTTCCTTGCTAGCATTGGTATAAATAGGTAAGTATTTGCCATTCTTTTTAGGCGTCTTTAATGCAGGCGCTAATATTTTATTTAAATAAGCAATATCATTTTCTAATTTTGAAATATCGTATAAGTCGTTGCTTGAATTTTTACTTTTTTTTCCTTCAAATAATTCATAGCCGCCCCATTGATTGTAATCAATCTCCTTTGCTTTAAAAACTTTTTGAATTCTTTGTAATCCATCATAACGCATCTTCACCGTTTCAAGCATTGCAGCTTCACCCATTAATTGTACATCGTACATTAATTCAGAAACACTTCCAAAGCAAGAGAAACCTGCGTTACGTGTACTCGCTCCAGATGGAATCACACCACGCTCAAGAATTGTTATATTA
>RFSD01000166.1 GCA_009924165.1 Chitinophagia bacterium
AACTTTCGTGTGTACCAGATTCAGCAATATGGCCATCCTCGATGTAAATTATGAGGTCAAAATGGAAATTAAAAAAGATACGGTGTGTAATAAATAAGGCCGTTTTATCTTGCATTAGACGATTCAGATTTGCTAATATTGTTTTTTCAGTATTGCTATCCACAGCACTCAAACAATCGTCAAAAATAAATAAATCTGGTGCTTTAATTAAAGCCCTTGCAATGGAAATTCTTTGCTTTTGACCCCCACTTAATGTGGTACCACGTTCCCCTACCATTGTCTCAAATCCTGATGGAAGTTGTTCTATTTCATTTAATATATGAGCAGATTTAGCTGCAGCTTTAATGGTTTCTTCAGAAGATACGACTCCAAATTGAATATTATTTTTAATTGAATCACTGAATAAAAAGACATCTTGTTGCACATAGCCAATACGTTTTCTTAAAGCCAAAGTATCAATGAATTCAATTGGTTGTCCATCTACCGACACTTTTCCAGTATTCACATGGTACATTCGATTCAACAATTGCGCAATGGAAGATTTTCCAGAACCCGTTTTTCCAAGGATCAACACTTTTTGACCTGCTTTAATTTCTAATGTAAAATTATTTAAAGCCTTAATACCAGAATGTGGATAGATAAAATCGACATTGTTGAATAGGATATCTCCTTTTATTTGATCTATTTTATGGGTATGCTTATTTTGAATAGTTGGCTCAATAGATAAAAATTCATTCAATCTTTTTTGTGAAGCAGCTGCTCTTTGAATCATACTCGCTGTCCAACCAATGGCACTCACTGGAAAAGTCAACATGTTGATATAAATAACAAACTCTACTATCGTACCTATCTGACTTGGATCTTTAATGGCTTGTAATCCACCTAAATAAATTGTCAATAAAGTACTCAGACCAATCATCAAAGCCATCGTAGGCGTATAAAAAGCTTCCACTTTCGCCAATGCAACTGCATTCTTACGGTACAATTCACTATTCGCTTTAAAAAATCCCAACATTGCTTTTTCTTGCACAAAAGATTTAATTACCCTTATGCCTGAATAAGATTCTTGCGCATTTGTCGTCAAATCTGATAATTGTCCTTGTATCTCCTCACTCTTTTTATTGATGATACTATTAACTAAATAAATAGTGATGGCTAGAATAGGCAATGGAGAAAGAACATTTGATTAAATACATTAAAGAAGGTCCTGTGTACATTCTTACCCTACTCACATCTTCAGTAATTCGACTCATTAAATCTCCAGTACTATGGGTCTTATAAAATTCAGTATCGAGTGCTTGATAATGTTCGTAAACCTGATTTTTTTGATCATATTCAATATGCCTACTCATTACAATAATGGTTTGACGCATAAAAAACATAAAAACACCTCTTAAAATAGCCAAGATTAAAATGGTGACACTACAAAAAGTGATTAACCATCCAAAATTAAAATGGTTGTTTTCGCTAATCCCTGCGATTGCTTTTATAATTAAGTCATTTGAAGCACCCGTAACAGGTTTCCCTCCAGGTAGTTTTGATTGAACTAAACCAACCACATAACCAGTTATCTGAGGGGCTAAAACGGCCAAATAGTTAGTCGCAATCACCAATAGCATTCCTATAAAAAACCTGAATCTATATTTCCAGAAAAATTGATTTAAAGCAGCTAATTCTCTCACTTGGTCCTTTTTTGTAAAGATACATGGTAGTCAATTAATTAGAACCATTGAATTCATTAATAAATTGGCCATTTTTTTGCAAAATTGCATTTCCCTTCCTACATTTGCCGCGGAGAGATGGCAGAGTGGTCGATTGCGATAGTCTTGAAAACTATTGACTGTAACAGGTCCGGGGGTTCGAATCCCTCTCTCTCCGCCAAACGAATTCAAAACCACGTACTTACGTGGTTTTTTTGTGTCTATTATCGAGCCAAGCTTGCTTGAGCAAAGATGATGGACACAAAAAAAAAGCGGCGAAGCCGCAGGTTTTGAATGAGTTTGAGCCCCCCCAAAAAAAAGATCACCGACCGAAGGGAGGTAATCCTTATTTCCGTTTGCATAGCTATTTTAAATAACTAACTTTAAACAATGGAAAAGATGCCTAATATTGAATCTATTATATTCAAACAGAATTCAATGATCATTTATATTAATGGCATTGAACATTGTTTTGAACTTGATAAAGTATCTAGTAAACTATTAAATGCTACTTCAATAGAAAGAAACGAATATCAAATTTCACCAGCAAATTATGGTATTCATTGGCCTTTAATTGACGAAGATTTATCTATAAAAAAATTATTAGAGAAATAAAAAGGCCACCAATTAGGTAGCCTTTTTATAAATATCAGAGTATACTTTATTACTGCTGAACCCCTACTCCATAAAAATTAACCGTCTTAATTAAATTATCACTTAAAAAGATGGTAGCATTTTTTGTAAAATTCCCCATTGCAGAACCATTAAATCCTAAAGTAACCACTGTTTTTTGACCAGGTGCGATCACCTCATTTGCTTGAAATTTTGGTGTGGTACACCCGCAACTCACTTGAACATTGTTCAAAGTAATTGGAGCAGAACTGATATTTTCAATAGTTACATTGAATTCAGTAGGCTTCCCATAAGGGATATTCCCCATATTATAATTATCATTAGAGAACTTCAAAACTTTAGTAATATCTTTTTGAACCTGTGCTTT
>RFSD01000167.1 GCA_009924165.1 Chitinophagia bacterium
CCAAAATGGATGGCGAGTGCATTAAATAATTTCTTGTGGGCAGCGTTTACAAGAACCAATCCTTCACACGATATAGATGCGATTGATGCATTTACAGTTAATAAGCATTGGGGTGCAAAAGGTCCATTGGTATTTGACTCAATTATTAAACCACATCACGCGCCGCCTGTATTGAAAGATGCAGCAGTTGAAAAAAGGGTGGATGCGATTTTAGAAAAGTACGGGTATTAAATCTTAGAGATTTTCAATGAATTAATTAGCTTAAAATAATAAATCATTAAGCTGCAACTTCGATCCAAGTATGGTCTGCTAATAATTTCACTGTAGCAATAAATTGTGCGAAAGGTCCTGCACCGCCGCCCCATTCATGTGGCGCCACCATCGATAAAACATGCGATCCGTCTTGCTTTTCATACACATGGTATACCTGCCCAATTTGTGGTTTGAAAGTAATTTTTGCTTCGTAAATCATCATGCTCAATTCTTTTCTTTTACGAATTTCCTGAGCTTGTCTTGCAAGTAATTCAATTTGCTCTTTAATTTGATTGAGCTGCATATTGGTTTGATCCTCCATAGCAGAAAGCGCCTTATGCTTGATCACTCCTTCTTTTGTTGGTCGAATGGCTACACTTCCTGCAGAAGATGCATAAGGCAATACACTTAATTGCTTATGGTATACTTCAATATTTCTGAAAGGCGTTTGGTCTTCCTTGAATCCTTCATGTATTACTTTTAAAAATCCGTTCGCTAAAATCTCATGCACTACTTTAAGGCTTACAGTATCCTCTTTATAAAATTGCACTGTTAAACAAGAAGCATTGTTGATTTCGGCGCTAATGGTTTGGGCTAATTCGATATTTTCAAATGCCATAGGTTGACCATTGGGGTTCACTTGATATTGTGCATAAAATGCATCGTTTTCTAAGTTGACCCAATTGTGGCTAAAACTCAATAGATGTCCATTTTGAACAGTCTCAATTTTGTAATTACCCGATTTTGGAACTGTCTGGTATTCAAAATCACATTTCTCTGGGAATAACTGCCAACTTGCTAAAAAATTATATGCTTGAACCATACTATAAATAACAATTTTTGACCTGAATGGTTGAGTGGAAATGGCTGAAAATTAGTTTATTTCAACAAAATTTGGTTTCTCAACGATATTTGAATTGTACTTGTATCTAAGGTTGGTAAGAAGGCTGAAATTCCATGGACTTGCCTGTTGATTTGTTCTAGGGAAATAGAATCCTTTTAATTCGATAGTCCCAAAAATAAGGTTTTCGTTTCTTATCCTCATGCCCGAACCAATAGCGGTATAGATATCTCCTTTTAAAATTGGATTTCCAACGGCCCTGATATAGGTTAAATTACCAAAAACAAAAGGAGCAGATTTAAAGCCCCATATCACACGATTATTGTAAAGGACTGTTTCCCAGTTGGCAGATAAACGTGTGCCTCCTTTGATTTGTTCTCTATTCAATTGAGGAATACCAAAAATACTATTGATTCTTAGTGCTTCATTGTATTTATTCTTTAAGGTTTGGGTAAAACTTAAATTTAAAATTTGCCTATAACCCAATCCATTATTCAGGTATTTCAATTTACTAAATTGCTCCAAGCTACTAAGAAATCGAATGTCTTGTAATGACTTATCAATATAACTTGTTGCAATATTTGCAATGATATGGTTGTAGTTCTCTTTTTTTGATAATTTATATTGCTCAAATTTAAAACCAAGATATGCGGATCTATCTTTTTCTATTTGAGAATGACCTGTGGTCCAAGTTAGGGATTGACCAATGGGTAAATCTTCATATCTCCCTAAACCATATAAGTACCTTGTGCGATAAACAGATTGTCGAACCAATGTAAAAGATAAAAAATTTGCTTTAAGATTTTGGTAGTTTCTGTCTATTTGTAATAAATAGTCAATGGGCCTTTCTTTAAAATTATTTTCAAGATACCTGTATTGAACAAATTGTCTGTACTCGTTTGATTTGATTTGTTTTTTATTTTTTGTCAATTGATAGCCAATCCAAACATCCTTGTGTTTTAAGTTGTAGTTTAATTGTTGGTCAAAAATAGTGTCCCATTTTCCAGGAAAAACATTTTTATTGACAGTTTCCAAGTATTCCATTCCACCTAGCCATTTGCTATTTGGGTGAAGGATGGGTCTTTGTACACTGATATAATTTTTTCTTGCAGATAAAACATTGTTTGAAATGTTGTTGCCAAATTGATTGATACCAGCATTGATCGAAATGAAAGTCCCTAAAAAATTAGTCAATCCAAAATCATAACCCCATCCAGATTTTGGGCTTCTTTGGTTTTCGAAGTTTTGAATTATTTGAATACTATTACCGGTCCCCAAAAAATTGATATTATTAAGTTTTGCTGCATAAGCGTCTTTATTGTTAATCAATACTTCTCCTCCGTAGGTAAATAAATCTTTAGTGACCACTATGATATCAACTTGATTGGTATCATAAGGTGTAACCATTGCCAAAATTTTAGCATCTTGTATAAAGCTTAAGTCTCTGAGCCATTTTTCGTTATAAGCAATGATAGAGGGATCAAGTACATCCCATTCTTTAAAAAAAATATTTTCTCTAATTATCCTTTTTTTGGAATTAGATTGTAGTTTATTGCCAATTTTAGAAAAAATATCTTTTAAGTTTGACTCCTTTGAATCAATGCTG
>RFSD01000168.1 GCA_009924165.1 Chitinophagia bacterium
TGGCACAAAATGATAGTTCAAGAACCAGCCCTACAAATAAAGTTTTTTCAGATAGCATTCTAATTGAAAATGATACAATCACCATTGGCAATATGCTCATTATAAAAAAGAAGGGCGAACAAAATTACGATTCAAATAAATCAAGAAGCAGTATTACTATTGGCAATGTAGTTATTGTAAAAAAAGAAGGCGAACAAAATTACACTTATAATAGAAAAATAAGGAAACCTTATGGCACCACAATCAATATCACAGATGGTAAAATGTCAAAAGATACTTTGTTGTCTGTGAATGAGGACACTGTCAGATTAGGTAGGTTACAAATTATTAAATCACAAGACAGCAACTACAAAAAAGATTGGGGATCGATGATTGAATGGGGTGATTTTGATAATACCAATTTCACCATCAAAAGGGTTCCTAAAACATTAAAAAATATCGAAACCAATTGGTTTATTTTTGATCTTGGCTTTTCCAATTTTATTGATAAAAGTCCTAATTTAATGTGGCTTGCAGCAAACCCAAACGCCTTGCCCTATGGTCCAGGACCACTCATGTCCCCAGAAAATTTTACTTTGAATAATAAAAAATCAACCAATGTGAATATTTGGGTGGTGACACAAAAACTAAATCTTTACCAACATAAGATCAATTTAAAGTATGGTTTAGGTGTAGAGATGTTCAATTTCAGATTCGATAAGTCAATCAGCTTTAGAGAAGATATTGCAACCAATGTAAAATATGATGTAGTCTCTTTCACAAAAAATAAATTATTAGTAAAATACTTAACTGTTCCGGTACAAATCAATTTTACACCTAACCCTACCAATAGAAAAGCTTTTTATGCGAGCATGGGTCTTAGCGTAGGGTATTTATGGAATGCCAAAAACAAACAGATTAGTGGAGAGCGTGGTAAAGAAAAGTTTCGTGGTAATTTTAATTTAAATGATTGGCGTTTTGCTACCATTGGCGAACTTGGCGTTGGAGCCGTACGCCTTTATGGTTCATTTGCAAATAGTAATTTGTTCAATAAAAATCAAAGTTTCATAGACATGCAACCATTCGCAGTTGGATTAAGATTTAGTAGATTTTAATTTAAACTTACAAAGCTTTAAAATAATAAATGCCCCAATAACTTGGGGCATTTTTAGTATTATAACTATTTTATTTATATCAATTGCTTAGAGCCAAAATAAGGTACCAATACTTCAGGTAAATTAATACCAGTTTCAGTTTGATAGTTTTCTACAATCGCAGCATAAATTCTTGGCAATGCCAATGAACTGCCATTCAATGAATGTGCGAACTGTGTCTTGCCTTCTTGGTCTTTAAAACGACACTTCATTCTGTAAGTTTGGTAATTATTGAAATTAGATACACTACTTACTTCCAACCATTTTTCTTGCGCAGCACTATATACTTCAAAGTCATACGTGATTGCTGCAGCAAAGCCCATATCACCTCCGCATAATCTTAAGATACGGTATTGTAAACCTAAACTGATTAATAAATTTTCGACATGTGCCACCATCTCATTCAATGTCTCATCACTTTTATCTGGATGTACAATTTGTATGATCTCCACTTTTTCAAATTGGTGCACTCTATTCAATCCTCTTACCTCTTTTCCAAAACTTCCTGCTTCTCTTCTAAAACACGGAGAGTAAGCAGTCATCTTGATGGGTAAATCTGTGTCTTTTAAAATCGTATCTCTAAACACATTCGTCACAGGTACTTCCGCCGTTGGAATTAAATAAAAATCATCTTCGGTTGCATGGTACATCTGTCCTTCTTTGTCTGGCAATTGTCCTGTCGCAAAGGCAGAAGCTGCATTTACCATATAAGGAGGAATGTATTCTGTATATCCAGCTGCTGTATTAAAATCTAAAAAGTATTGCGTGAGTGCTCTTTGAAATTTTGCACCCTTACCAATATATAAAGGGAAACCGCTCCCAGTAATTTTAGCACCTGTTTCAAAATCTACTAAATTGTATTTTTTAATCAAGTCCCAATGTGCCATTGCACCTGCTGGTAAAAGAGGTGTGGTACCAGCTTCTTTCACCACTTCATTCTCTTCGGGTGATTTTCCTTTGGGTACTAAAGCATGCGGTAGATTAGGTAATTGCACCACTAAATTTTGAAGTGCTAATTCAACTTCTGCCATCTCCACTTTCAATGGTTCCAATGCCAATTTCCAAGCACCAACATTTTGCTTAATAGCTTCTGCTTTTTCTTTCTCTCCCTTCGCCATATGGTTGCCAATTTCTTTGGATGCTGCATTCACCTTGGACTGCAAATCATCAAAGCTGGCTTGTACACGCTTTCTTTGGTCGTCAACTTCAATCACTTGGTCTACTAAGCCTAGATTTGAAAAATGCTTGATGGCAAGTAGCTCCTTCGCTAATTGGGTATGTTGTCTTAAATAGCTTACCTGTAACATATCGAGAAATTTGAGCAAAGATAATCAAACCATCCTACTAAGTAGAGATATCCCCTACCTTTGCAACATAAATTGAATAATTCTATGGCAAGTATAGGGGACGATTTTCAAACCAGATGGTGGGATTTAGAACGAAAATTGATGGAGAAATTTGGTAAAAAGCCGGACT
>RFSD01000169.1 GCA_009924165.1 Chitinophagia bacterium
CGTTTGTTTGATCACGATACTCCATACCCAAGTCATAATATTTGATATCTAATTCTAAGTAAGGTAAAATCAATTTATCCTTTATGAATTTCCAAATAATTCTTGTCATTTCATCTCCATCCAATTCTACCACTGGATTGGCAACTTTAATTTTTGCTCCCATATTTTAAAAAATTTATCTGCAAATGTACAAAATGTAACTAAATAGTAACCAGAATATTAGGTTGTTTGTTGTACAATCAATACTGGAATCTTTACTTTATGCCTTACAGATTCTATCGTTTCTCCAAAGAAATAATCCTTCCAACCATAATGATGATGGGCCCCCATGACTAATAATTGTGCGTCTGTTAAATTGACAATACGCACAATCTCTTTGACCCTATTTTTATAGCCTAATACAAAATTAACCTTATAGCCATTTTGGCTCAATGTTGCTGCATATTGAGAAAGTCTTTCTCTATCCTTCCTAGATTCTTCGTCATCACTAATTTCTTCAAAATAACTCGCCGTCACACTCTCCACCACATGGATCAAAATCAATTCTGTTCCAATATGGGCTTGTGCAATAGCTGATTTGATCAAATTGGCGTCCCCAGCACTAAAGTCAACCGCAATGGCAATTCGGTCTATTGGAGCAGCTTTCGTCCAATCTAATTCAACCGCAGCACCATGTAATGCAGTTCTTTCTTGTTTTTTCTTTGATTGAATCATTGGAAAAATGATGATATACAATAACAAAATGAAAAAGAAAAGAATCAATAAAATGAGTAAAATCTTAATCAAAATAGCAGTTGACCCGATTAAAAAAGCTTTGACAAAATCAAATACTAAATTAGCATTCAAATACACTAAAATACTTGCAACGATCCATGCTAAAATTTTAACCCAAGACTTGATTGCAAATTCCCCCATCGTATTTTTATCACTTACAAAATGGATCAATGGAATCACTGCAAAACCTAGTTGGAGACTTAAAATAACTTGGCTAAAAATAAGCAATTCATCTACTCTGCCCTCACCCATAATTCCAATTACCAAGACTGCAGGCACGATGGCAACAAGCCTTGTAAGTAGTCTCCTGATCCAAGGGTTTAACCTCAGATTTAAATATCCTTCCATTACAATTTGACCAGATAATGTACCAGTGACTGTTGAACTTTGACCAGCTGCTATTAAGGCAACTGCAAATAAGATAGGTGCTAATTTTGAGCCCAATAAAGGGGCAAGTAATGCATGCGCGTCTTCTATTTTAGCGACAGATTGATTGCCTGTTTGATAAAATGCAGTCGCAGCTAATATCAAAATAGCCGCATTTACAAAAAAAGCCGCATTCAAAGCCACAGCACTATCAATGAAATTATATAAAAGTGATTTTTTAATCCCAGCACTCGTTCTTTCGATTTTTCTAGTTTGAACCAATGCAGAATGCAAGTATAAATTATGTGGCATCACTGTAGCCCCAATCATACCTACAGCAATATACAAAGCCCCTGGTGATAAAGAAGAAGGCACTAAACCCTTAGCAGCACTCACTAAATCAGGTTTAGCAATAATCATTTCGACAAGGAAGCTACCCCCAATAGTAGCGACTAAAACAAAAATAAATGCCTCCATTTTACGCATACCATACCGTTGTAATAGCATGAATAAAAAAGTATCTGTAACTGTAATGATGGTGCCATAAATTAAAGGCAAACCTGTTAATAATTTGATACCTATGGCCATCCCCAACACTTCGGCTAAATCGGTCGCAGCAATTGCTAATTCTGCTAATAGGTATAAACAGAAATTAACAAATTTGGGATAGGTCTCTCTATTTACTTGTGCTAAATCTAATCGCCTTACAATACCCAGTCTTGCACTAAGACTTTGAAGTAAAATAGCCATGATATTGCTAAGTAGTAATATCCAAATTAATTGAAATCCAAAAGCAGCACCTCCTTGTAAATCGGTTGCCCAGTTTCCAGGATCCATATAACCCACACTTACCAAATAAGCTGGCCCAATAAAGGCAAATAATCGTCTCCAACCAGTTTTATTTTGAACTGGAACTGATTCATGAAGTTGATCTAAGGATTTATGAAACATAATTGAATTGTAAATTTAACTATAAACCCTTTGTGAAAGGCATTTTGTTGCCTATTTTAGCAAAAAATAGAGTGCCATGCGTCATCTAAGTAATCTTTTGATCTTATTGGCATTGATTGGGTGTGCTGAAACAAAAACAGATCTGTCTGGGAATACCCCTTTGAAAATAAATGATTTTAATGCTGCATTCAAAAATATTGAATTGCCCATTCGGATCAATGATACCAATTTAACTACCTTCACAGATACCTCAGAAATTGGCAGAAAAGCATTGGAACAATTTTTACCCGATTCTGTAGTGGATGCCATTGTTCCCAAACAACTTAAAAATGCATCTCTTTTCCCAATTGGGAAAATTGTAAAAGAAACAGAATACTATTTAATATTAAATCATAAAGATGCTAGGGGCCAAACAGTATCTGTGATCACTTTTAGTAAGAAAAATATTTTCTTAGGTTATAAAATTTTAACCCAATTTGATCTTATACACAAGAGTTCACAGTTTTATGGTAAAACAT
>RFSD01000170.1 GCA_009924165.1 Chitinophagia bacterium
CAAGAAGATAGCATTTGATCCAGCTGCTTTAGCAATATCAATGGCTTGATTCAATAATGCTTTGCCAGCGCCAGTGCCTTGTGCAGAGGGGAGGACGTATAGCTTATTCAATTTATGCGCTTTTGAGCCTTCTGCTTTTTCATCATCGGGGCTTACAGAACAAAATCCAATATCGTCCCCGTTCAAATTTGCAATATAAAATGCACAACCCGAATTCATTTGTTTTTCTAATGATGCATCGCTGTACATCCAGTCCAACATAAAATTGATTTGCTCCTTAGAAATAATATGCCCATATGTACTGGGCCAGGTGCGCTCAGAGATAGATCGGATCAAAGTGCGATCTGATAAAGTAGCAGGTCTGATAGTAAGCTCGTTCATTTATAATTGCGCTAAACTTTCTTCAATGGTTTGGATTCTAGCTAAAGCATCCGCTTTCTTTTTTTGTTCAATGGCAATGACTTCTGGTTTTGCATTTTGAACAAATTTCTCATTCGCTAATTTCTTTTCAACGCTTTCTAAGAAACCTTTTTGGTGTGCTAGGTCTTTTAATAAATTTTCTTTTAAACCAAACGTATCAATTGCTTGATCTGCTACTAAGTAAAATTTATCTTTTTCTAAAGCCACTACAATACTTGACCCAATAGGGCTATTGGTATATGCTACGCTTTTAGCATTGACTTGTTTTGCTAAAATATTTTGTATGGTTTGGTAGGCAGGATTATTTTCTGATTGAATATGTACTTCAATCGCGTCCTTAGGTTTAATCTGATTTTTATTTCTAGCATCACGTAAAGTAGAAATTACATTCTTTAATAATGCCCCAGCGTGCAATACCGATTCGTCTACTTGGCCAATTGCCGCTAATTCCTGCACACATAAATCTTGCGTTTGGGTTTTTAGCATATGGTGTATCTCTTCGGTGATGAATGGCATAAACGGATGCAATAATTGTAGCAAATCATCATAAAACGCAATACTCTTTTCAAATACTTTCGCATGGATAGGCTGTTCAAAGCCTGGCTTGATCCACTCAAGGTACCAGCTGCAATAGTCATCCCATATCAATCCGTAAATTGTTTTCAAAGCTTCACTTAATCGGAATGTTTTAAGCATTTCGTCTACCTCTAATTGTGTAGCACTTAGTTTTGCTTGGAACCAATCCATGGCGAATGTGGCATCTTCTGGTATAGGGCCTTCGTTACTTTGACGGGGCTCCCACATTTTTAATAGTTTGGTCGCATTCCAAAGTTTGCTATTGAAATTTCTTCCTTGCTCTAAAGTAGACTCATCAAATAATAAATCATTTCCCGCAGGAGAGGCAATCATGATACCAAAACGAACTGCATCCGCGCCATACTGATCTATCAACCCAAGTAGGTCAGGGGAGTTACCCAAACTCTTACTCATTTTTCTGCCTTGCTTGTCACGTACAATTCCTGTAAAGTATACATCCTTAAATGGAATCTTGCCCATGTATTCTTCTCCAGCCATGATCATCCTTGCAACCCAGAAGAAAATAATTTCTGGTGCAGTTACTAAAGTGCTAGTAGGGTAGTAATAATTAATTGCTGCATTGTTTGGATCGGACATGCCTTTAAATACTTCGATTGGCCATAACCAACTACTGAACCAAGTATCTAAACAATCTGCGTCTTGATACAATTCCTTACCAACTGTTTCTGGGAAAGTGGCATGTACTTTTTCTAAGCTTGCTTCTACATAAACATTGCCTTCTTGGTCATACCATGCTGGTATTCTATGTCCCCACCATAATTGTCTACTAATACACCAGTCTTTAATGTTCTCCATCCAATGACGGTACACATTTTTAAATTTAGCAGGATGAAAATGAATCTCATCCGACATTACTTTCTCCAATGCTGGTGCAGCTAATTGCTTCATATCCACCCACCACTGCAAACTCAATCTTGGTTCCACAATAGCATCAGTTCTTTCACTAAAACCAACTTGGTTCACGTAATCTTCTATCTTCACTAAATTACCAGAAGCTTCTAAATCTTTGGCAATGATTTTTCTTACTTCAATTCGGTCTTTACCAATATACATCGGCGCAGCCTCGTTCATTGTACCATCGTCATTCATGGTATCAATCACTTCTAGTCCATGCTTCTGACCTAATTGAAAATCATTCATATCATGTGCTGGTGTTACTTTTAATGCGCCTGTTCCAAATTCAATTTCAATATAATCATCTGCAATGATAGGGATGCGTCTATTGATCATTGGCACAAAAGCATGCTTGCCAATTAAATGGGTATACCTAGGATCTTTAGGGTGCACACAAATTGCAGTATCTCCAAAAATGGTTTCTGGACGAACTGTTGCAATGGTGATGAACTCCTCACCAGGTACATCTAATTGATACCTGATATGGTACATCTTCCCGTTGACTTCCTTATGGATTACTTCTTCATCACTCAATGCCGTCTTTGCCTTCACATCCCAATTGATCATACGCTTTCCACG
>RFSD01000018.1 GCA_009924165.1 Chitinophagia bacterium
ATTAAAACGAAAACATAAAACGACAAGCTATGAGTAACGCAGAAAAATTAAAAGCCCTTAAGTTAACAATCGATAAAATCGATAAAGATTATGGAAAAGGAAGTGTAATGATGATGAATGAGCGCAGTCAAGAGCCTCAAGAAGTTATTTCTACAGGATCAATTGGATTAGATACTGCGTTAGGAATAGGTGGATTACCAAAAGGAAGAATAATTGAAATATATGGTCCTGAGTCATCTGGTAAAACAACAGTGGCAATCCATGTGATTGCAGAAGCACAAAAGAAGGGTGGAATGTGTGCTATTATCGATGCAGAACATGCATTTGATAGTGCTTATGCAAAACGTCTAGGTGTTGATGTAGATAATTTATTAGTATCTCAACCAGACTATGGAGAACAGGCTTTAGAAATCGCCGATCGTTTGATTTTATCAGGCGCTATTGATGTGGTGGTGATTGATTCAGTTGCAGCATTAGTTCCTAAGAGTGAATTAGAAGGTGAAATGGGTGATTCAAAAATGGGATTACACGCTAGATTAATGTCGCAAGCATTAAGGAAATTAACAGCAACAATAAATAAAACAGGCACGGTTTGTATTTTTATCAATCAGCTTCGTGAAAAAATTGGTGTAATGTTTGGTAATCCAGAGACAACAACTGGCGGTAATGCTTTAAAATTCTATGCTTCTGTAAGATTAGATATTAGAAGAATGGCACAAATTAAAGACGGGGACGAGGCAATAGGAAATAGAGTGAAAGTGAAAGTGGTTAAAAATAAAGTAGCACCACCATTTAGAGCTGCAGAATTTGAAATTATTTTTGGAGAAGGTATAAGCAAGATCGGTGAAATTATTGATATGGGTGTTGAACTAGAAATAATCAATAAAAGCGGTAGCTGGTTTAGTTATGAAGGAAACAAACTAGGTCAAGGACGTGATTCTGTTAAAACAATCCTGCACGATAACCCAGAAATGGCAAATGAAATTGAAGCAAAAATTAGAGCTAAAATAGCTGCAAAAGTAGAAGCAGCAGCTGCACAGTAGTCTATATAAACATGTTTTTTTTAAGGTTAGTAGGTAATGACCGCATCATTTGTGATGCGGTTTTTTTATATTTATAGGGTGGTGCAATTATTAAAGATATTAATACAAGCGGGATTATGGTTATTCTGTAATAAGATACACCTTAAAAACAAAAGCCTTTTTAAAACAAAGGGGCCGTTGTTAATTATTGCAAATCACCCCAACTCTTTTTTAGATGCTTTAATAATCGGTTCTTATTATAAAAGGAGGGTGTTTTTTTTAGCTAGAGGCGACGTGTTTAAAAAACCCATACACCGTTTTTTATTAGAATCGTTAAATGTGATACCGGTGTATCGGCTCAGAGAAGGAAAGGAGTTTTTACATTTAAATGATTATGCTTTTAGTAGATCTATTGAATTATTAAGCAATGGTAATGCTGTATTAGTTTTTATAGAAGGAATTTGTGTTAATAGTAATGAATTACAACCATTTAAAAAAGGTACTGCTAGGATTTTAGAGGGTATTCAAAAACGAAACATAGACCCAACAATTCATATAGCAGGAATTGCATTTAATCAGTTTAGGGGAATTGGAAAAATAGTTAACCTCGTTGTTTCAGAAATGACAGTAGTTCCAAAGATTCAAAATAGTAGAGACCGCGTTTTGTTTAATCAAAAAGTTTTCAAGCAGCTTAAAGAAAACATTTTAATACCAACCATTCCAACAAGGTTTAATAGAAACCATTTATTTTATATAATACACCAGCCCTTTTATACATTTGTTAAAAATTTTGTAGCGAAAAAAACTAACAACACTGTTTTTTTTGATTCAGTTTTGTTTTCTGTATTGCTTTTTACCTATCCTCTTTTTTTATTTATTTTATTTATTGCGCTTAAATTATTTCAATTTCCAACAACCATTATTTTAACTATCTTAGTTGCATTACCAATTATAGCAAAAAGGGTACAAGAATAAGTCTTTTAAAATTTAACCATGTCATCTATTAGAAAACTAGAAAAAAGAAAAAAAATTGCACTTATCGCACATGATAATAAAAAAAAGGACATCATTGAATGGGCAGTGCATAATAAAATTGTACTTTCTAAACACAGTCTTATTGCAACCGGCACTACCGGACGACTAATAGAAGAGGCGCTAGACCAGCCAGTGCTTAAATTATTAAGCGGGCCACTGGGGGGCGACCAGCAAATTGGGGCCATGATTGCAACCGGAGATATTGATATAATTTTTTTCTTTTTCGATCCAATGGAGGCGCAACCACACGATAGCGACGTCAAGGCGCTATTAAGGCTAGCGGTAGCCTGGAATCTACCAATGGCTTGTGATAGAACTACCGCCGATTTTTTAGTGACCTCTCCTTTTATGCAAGGGGAATACGAATACAAGCTTCCTAATTATATCAATTATTTAAATCGAAAAGTATAATTTGCTTCTAAATATTTTAACTATAAAAATTACACAATAAACTATACCACCATGGCAAACCCAAAAAGAGTAATTATTTTTTGCACATTCTTGTTTAACCTTAATATTAATAGTATTGGACAGCAGTTTACAGGATTCAAAAACACAGACGCTCAAAAAAAGCTAGAAACAAATTTTGACAATCAATTAAGCGCAAAAAGAATTGGCGAAAACATTAAGTTAATGTCTTCTGTTCCACATCATATTGGATCTGTTGGTGGAAAATTTGTTGCAGATGAAATTGCTAAACAATTCAAGGCATCGGGATGGGATACAAAAATTGTAACTTATCAATTATTATTTCCAACTCCAATCACGCGTGTATTAGAAATGAAGGGCGTAACAAATTTCAAGGCCTTATTAAAAGAGCCCGCTTTAAAAGAAGACGCCACTTCTGGTCAATCGGATCAATTACCAACTTATAATTGTTGGAGCGCAGATGGAGATGTGAATGCAGAATTGGTTTTTGTAAACTATGGTTTACCAGAAGACTATGAGACCCTTGCTAAATATGGTATTGATGTGAAGAGAAAAATAGTGATAGCAAAATATGGTAGAAGTTGGAGAGGTATTAAACCCAAAGTAGCACAAGAACATGGTGCAATTGGTTGTTTAATTTATTCCGATCCTCAAGATGATGGTTATGGAGCGGGGGATGTCTATCCCGCCGGCCCTTTTAAAAACAAATACGGTGTTCAAAGAGGATCAATTATGGATATGGTGATTTATCCTGGTGATCCTAGTACACCCAACTACGCTTCCGTGGATGGCGCGCCTAGGGTTGACCACAATAACGCAGAAAATCTTTTAAAAATACCAGTACTTCCAATTAGTTATAGCGACGCAGCGCCTTTATTACAAGACATGGCTGGCCCGGTGGCACCAAAATCCTGGAGAGGCGGACTACCCTTTACCTACCATATTGGACCAAGTAAGTCCAAAGTGCATTTAAAACTTGATTTTGATTGGAAATTACGCCCTGCATACAACGTGATTGCAATGATTCAGGGTAGCCAATACCCAGACCAATGGGTTATTAGAGGAAACCACCACGACGCTTGGGTAAATGGCGCAAATGACCCAGTAAGTGGCATGGCGGCAGAACTAGAAGAGGCACAAGCAATCGGTGCTTTGGTAAAATCAGGATGGAAGCCAAAAAGAACACTCGTGTATTGTGCTTGGGATGCCGAAGAGCAAGGATTGATGGGCTCTGTTGAGTGGGTCGAAGAACACGCCGCGTCTTTACAAGCAAAAGCAGTTGCTTATATTAATTCTGATGGAAACGGCAGGGGCTTTTTGGGCGCAGAGGGTTCACATGCTTTTACAGGACTAATCACTGATATTAGTAAATCGATTCAAGACCCTCAAACAGGTGTCACCATCTTTGAAAGACAAAGAGCGAGTCGTGCTACCGAAGCAACAACAACGGCAACTAAAAAAGAAATTTTGAATAGCACCACCTATCCTTTAGGTGCCATGGGATCGGGTTCTGATTATTCTTCTTTCATCCAACACATAGGCGTTCCTTCTTTAAATATTGGATTTGGTGGTGAAAACGAAGGCGGAGAATACCATTCAATTTATGATTCTTATGATCATTATTCAAAATACAAAGACCCAGGATTTGCTTATGGCGTCACGCTTGCACAAACAGCAGGACGTGCTGCATTAAGATTATCGGAGGCGGACGCTTTACCATTTGACTTTACAGCATTGCACAAAACAGTGAAGGGTTATATCTCCGAGCTTATGAACAACGTTGAGCAAATGCGTGAAAAAGCAAAAATTGAAAACGAACTAGTGAATTCAAAAGCCTATGCCGTTGCTGCAGATCCAACAGAGGGATTAAAATTACCAACAACCGTTGACGATGTGCCATTCGTAGATTTTTCACCCATATTAAACGCATTAACGCATTTAGAAAAATCAGCACAACAGGTAGAGCAATTAAAGGCAAACGCGGATGCTCAAAAACTTGCAGCAATCAACGCAAAAATTTATGCAGCAGAACAATCCTTATTAATGACAAAGGGCTTACCTCGTAGACCCTGGTACAAACATAGTTTATATGCACCTGGTTTTTACACCGGCTATGGTGTTAAAACAATACCAGGCGTTCGTGAAGCAATTGAACAAAAAGACTGGTCAGAAGCAAGTATACAAATTGAAGAAGTTGCAGCCGCAATCAACAGACTAGCAACCTACTTAGAAACATTATAAATTGTTTTTAACGAAACATATTTAAGGTTTGCGCTTACCTTTGCGTATGCCCTTTAAACTTCATTCCAACTACACACCCTCGGGCGATCAGCCAACCGCAATTGCGCAACTAACCGAGGGTGTGCTGAATGGAGACACGCATCAAACACTCTTGGGTGTAACGGGTTCTGGTAAAACATTTACCATTGCTAATTTAATTCAAAACGTACAACGCCCTACACTTGTACTTACACACAATAAAACGCTGGTTGCCCAATTGTATGGAGAGTTTAAGCAATTCTTTCCCGACAACGCGGTGGGTTATTTTGTATCCTATTACGATTACTATCAACCAGAGGCGTATCTACCAACTTCGGGAGTGTATATTGAAAAAGATTTAAGCATTAATGAAGAGCTTGATAAACTAAGGCTACAAGCAACCGCACAATTATTAAGCGGTCGAAGAGACATTATTATTGTAGCAAGTGTAAGTTGTATTTATGGTATGGGTAATCCAACCGAATACGAAAACGGCATCATTCGAATTCACCAAGGACAGATTTTATCAAGACAAGCATTTCTTCACGCGCTAGTGAATAGTTTATACCACCGCTCTGTCACCGAATTTGATCGAGGCGCGTTTAGGGTGAATGGAGACACAATAGACATTCGATTACCGTATGTTGATTATGGATACAGAATCACTTTTTTTGGTGACGAAATTGAGGCGATCGAAAGTATAGAAATTGAAACAGGAAAAAGAATAGAGCCGATGGAGAACGCGGCCATCTTCCCCGCAAACTTATACATGGCACCAAAAGAAATGCTGCAAGAAATTATTATTGAGATACAGGACGAATTACGCGCACAAGTGGAATACTTTAAAAACGTAGGAAAACACCAAGAGGCGGCAAGGATTAAAGAAAGGGTTGAGTATGATATAGAAATGATTAGGGAGTTGGGCTATTGTACTGGGATAGAAAACTATTCTAGATTTTTTGACCGACGAAAACCCGGCACAAGACCATTGAGCAGGTGGTTCGTCCAACTGGATTATTGGATCCCCCAATAGAAGTGCGCCCTACTAAAAACCAGATTGATGATTTGTTAGATGAAATTGCGATGCAGGTTGAAATGGGGGACCGTGTGTTGGTGACGACCCTAACTAAAAAAATGGCCGAGGAGATGGATCGCTATCTATCTAAAATTAATATCAAATCAAAATACATACATAGTGATATAGATGCACTAGAGCGTGTGGAGATATTGAGAGAGCTGCGTCTTGGTGAGATCGATGTATTGGTGGGCGTGAACTTGTTGAGAGAGGGATTAGACCTACCAGAGGTTTCGTTGGTGGTGGTATTGGATGCAGACAAAGAAGGTTTTTTAAGAAATGAAAAATCATTGACTCAAACATCGGGACGTGCGGCAAGAAATGTGCGTGGGCGTGTTATATTTTATGGAGACAAAATAACAATGAGTATGCAACGTACTATTGATGAAACTAATCGTCGAAGAACAAAACAAATTCAATATAATACCGAACACAATATCACACCAACCACCATTGTAAAATCAATAGAGCAGGTGATGAAACAGACCGCAGTATTAGATATCAAAGGATTTAGCCAAGACAACATTAATATTCGCACCACCGACGGGCTCAATATGGTTGCCGAACCAAATAGCGAGTACGAAACAATTCCACAAATGGAAAAAGCGATTTTGCAAACCAAAAAGCAAATGGAAAAAATGGCTAAGGCAATGGATTTTATGGAAGCCGCAAAACTGCGTGACGAAATGTTTAGAATGGAATTACAATTAGAAAAAATGAAAGCATCCTAATGATGAACGATTTTTTGATAGCAGTATATAGTGGTTTAATACAAACAACATGGATAGAAGCGGTGGCGGTGGTCATGGGCGTAGTGTCGGTTTGGTATAGCCGAAAGGAAAACATACTAGTCTTTCCAACCGGCATCATCAACACAACACTCTATATCTACATAAGCTATAAAGGGCACTTATTAGGCGAGGCAAGTGTGAACCTTTATTATACCATCATGAGTATATATGGATGGTATTGGTGGTCAAGAAAAAAAGAAGATCAGGTCACCAATGTATTACAAATTACCAATAGTAGTAGCGCACAAAGAATACAACAGGTTTTAGTATTTATTGGATTTTATGCACTCTTGTTTTTTGTACTACAATTTTTAAAAAACAATTTCGCCCCAGATGCGATACCCTGGGCAGACGCATTGGCAAGCGCATCTGCTTATACCGCAATGTGGTTAATGGCAAAGAAAAAAGTAGAAAGCTGGATCTGGTGGATTATTACCAATATTACATCGATACCACTTTATTTTATCAAAGGCTATGCGTTTACTAGCGTTCAATTTATAGTTTTATTAATTTTAGCGGTAGCAGGAAGGATTGAATGGAATAAAAAAGCAAGCGATAAAAAAATATTCAAGGAATGAAACCAATTCAAAAAATAGTAGTACTAGGTCCCGAATCAACCGGTAAGTCAACACTCTGTGCAGCGCTTGCGGCACACTATCAGACTATCTGGACACCGGAATATGCAAGAGCGTTTTTATCAAAGAATGGAACAAAATATACTTATGATGATTTATTAACGATTGCAAAAGGACAAATCAAAAAAGAAGAAGAAGCGCTAGCAAGCTTAAATAAAAACACGGTAGATCAACCAATAACAAAGATTTCAAATAAATTAATTCTGGACACAGATATGTATGTCATGAAAGTATGGTGTGAATATGTTTTTAACAATTGTCATCACTATATTTTAGAGCAAATCAATCAAAGAAGCTACGATCTTTACCTACTCTGTGATATAGACCTACCATGGGCTGCAGATGAAATGCGTGAATATCCAGATGCCGGACCCAGAATCGAATTATTTACCATTTATAAGGAGCTATTAATTAACCAAAACACCCCCTGGGGCATTGTTTCTGGAACCGGTGCACAACGCACCGAAAATGCAATTCAACTAATCGATCAATATTTGCATTAGTTTTTTAAAAAACAAAAATAGTCCACAAGAAGACCGGGTTTATACACAATCGCACACTTTAAATAAAAAATTGTGCACGTGAAGGTGGATAAACCCCACTATTTTTTTCTAATTAAATTTCTAACGTCTTCGTCCCCTTCTAGATTGTTCATTTCTCTTAGAATTTGTGGATAACGCCATGCAACCCTTCTAGACATTGGGCGTGCTGTGAATTTCTTGGGATTAGGAAGGCCTGCAATAATCATGGCAGCTTCTGTACGCGTTAAATTTTTAGAAGACTTTTTAAAATAATGTTGTGCAGCGGCTTCCATACCAAAACAACCAGGTCCGGTTTCAATCACATTTAAATACATTTCTAAAATTCTTTTTTTACCCCAGACAAGCTCAATTAAAAATGTAAAATAAAATTCAGGCACTTTGCGAATATATTTATCGTATTGACCACCCTGCCATAGGAATACGTTTTTTGCTACCTGTTGTGTGATGGTACTAGCGCCGCCTCCAAGCGGAATTCTAGATTTCTTTTTTTTCTTTTTTGGCTTGAAGCTTCTTTCCATGGCTTCCCAGTCTATACCAATATGATCGGGAAAAGCTTGATCCTCGCTGGCTATTGCGGCAATTTTAATATTATATGAAAGGTCCTCCCATGCAATATAGTCTCGCTTTAATCCAAGGCCAAATACGCTGGTTAGTTGTGTAATAGTAATTGGAGGAAATATAAAAAACAGAACGACCACATAGAGTAATGAACTAATCAACAGATACCAAATGACGCGTTTAATTTTTTTAATCAAAATCTATGTCAATTATAATTGAAGTAATTTCTGTTATTTAAAAACCAAATATTTACAAAATTTCTACGCTAAATCTTTTTCCAATTGGTCGATAAGGCGGATTTTTTTTAGCCATCCACCTTCCAATCATATAAGCAACAAAACCACCAGCAATAGAAGGAACATTTTTAGAACTAAACACAGCTTCTTTATTGATAATAGAGTTGGTGATATTCAATCCCCCATATAGTACACCCCCAACTTTTAAAAACATTCCGTTTGTAAAAACACTTTGGTATCGATTATTGTCTTTTGCAAAAGCCCGAATTTCATTTATGTGCAAAGTCAGCGTGCCCAACTTTAATGTGTCTTGACCATAGGTGCCATATTGGGTCATTGAGGTTTGGAGCGCATATTGTTTAACCTGAAAAGAATCTTTTTTAATCCAATTAATTTGTCCCGTGATCCACTGTCTATTGCTAAATTCAAAATGAATATAGTTGTCTTTCGTAAAAGACTTAATAGTAACGCCCCTGTCTTTTAAGACAAGTACGCTTCCCGATTGTGCTTTAGCAATATTCAATTTAGCTAAAAGGAAAACACAGAATATCAAGAATGTAGTTTTTTTCACAAGTCCAAATTACAATAAAGCCAACTAAAACGAACTAAAAATTCATAAATGTTTGTAAAAGAAAGTTCAATTTTTATTAATAGATCAATAATGCACTATATAAAAGCACCGCGCTAAAGATTAAAATGATCATGCCAGAAATACGATTGATCCAAATCAAGTTTTTTTCTGTTAATCTTGGCCTTAGTTTTCCTGCTAAAAACACTTTTATTAAATCTGATAATAATACAAACCCAAGGCAGGTGCCAAATACAATCAATTTAAATTGAACGGGATTAGGTGTGTTATCTGCGCTCGTATTGATGGCGGCGGTCCAAGCAAACCAAAACAAAAACACACTTGGGTTCAAGGTGTTCATTAAGAAACCAGAAAAATAGGATGATACAAGGTTTTTTATTCCAATTGTCTTGTTGACCCTGCCCGCTTCTATGTTTTCTAATTTCAATTTTTTAAAGAACAAAGCATATAGGCCCATTAATAATAAAAACCCAGCACCCGCTAAAGCAATGCTTGATTTGTGGTTGAGTACAAGATTAAATAAAGAGGTAAAAAAATTGCAAATAAAAAGTAAAACAATATCACTACTCGAAACGCCTGCAACAAAAGCATATCCCGAGCGCTTCCCATTTGTTAGGCTTTGTTTAATAATCGCGAAAATGACCGGTCCTATTGAAATGCTTAAAATCAAACCCAATAGTAAGCCTTTTAAAATTGCTTCAATGACCATTAAGATTGATTTTGTATAAAATGGGTCCAGTCTGTTAACATCTCTCCCTTTAATACCCTTGGAAATTTATGTTGACCACCAATTTTTCCTTTGCTTTCCATGAATCCCATAAAACAACTTTCTTTTAGCACAGAGACGCGAATGGATTTAAGTGCATTTTTTCTTTCAATCTCATAATCGTCATTCAGCAGCATTAATTTTTCATCTAATTTTGCTGCTAATAACTTTTCGTCAATAGATTGATCACAGGCTACAAACCAATGGTGTCCAAAAAAGTTACCATGGGGTTCACCTGTTACAGTAAACTCTGGGATGGATAAATTCAATTCTTCACTCACCAATTGAATGGCTTTGTTCATGTTGTCCACGCTTAAATGCTCACCCACAAGACTTAAAAAATGTTTGGTCCTTCCCGTGATGATAATTTCTGCATTGGACTTGTCTACAAATCGAACGGTGTCCCCAATTAAATAACGCCATGCACCCGCGGGCGTGCTTATTAAAATTGCATAGTCTTTGCCTTCTTCTACCTCATGAATCATTAATGCCTCAGGCTCTTCCACCATTTCTCCGTTTTCATCAAAATTTATTTCGTCAAAAGGAACGAATTCAAAAAAGATATGTTGATTATAGGTCAAACGCATTCCCAATGCGTTTTGTTTATCCTGCCAAGCTAAAAAACCCTCACTTGCTAAATAGGTTTCAACGTATTCAATGGGCTTTCCTAATAATTTTTCAAAACCATGTTTATAGGGTTCAAAGCTTACCCCACCATGCACGAATAAAGTTAGGTTAGGCCAGATTTCATGGATATTATTTAACCGATAACGCTCTATCACCATTTCTAAGCACATTTGTATCCAAGCGGGTACGCCTACAACAAAACTAATATCCCATTCGGGTGCCTTCTCTACAATTTCTTTTAGTTTTTTATTCCAATCGCGTTCTTTGGCAATTTTTTTACCGGGCTTATAAAAAGGCTGAAACCAAAATGGAGATTTTTTTGCTGTGATACCGCTTAGGTCCCCAGCATAATAGCCAGCTCCCTTTTGTAAATCGGTACTGCCCCCCAATGTAAGCCAACCCTTACCAATGGCAGATAAAGGAATCTCACGATATTTAAACAAGCTAATCAATTGCTTGATCATGATGATTTTATTACCCCTTAATAAGTCGTTCGTGATGGGTATGTATTTACTAGCCGCCTCACTTGTGCCGCTACTTAGTGCAAAATATTTGATTTTGCCAGGCCAGCAGATGTCCGACTGACCCTCCAGTGTTAAGTGCCACCAATCTTTGTAGATCTTGTTATAATTATAAGTTGGAACTGATTCTTGGAAATTTTTACCAATATGACGGTGTTTTAAAATCTCTGCGAATTTGAATTTTTGTCCAAAAGAAGTGTATTGTGCTGTTTTAAGTAATTTTTTTAAAACACGCATTTGTGCAGTTCTTGGGCTTTTTGTTGGAAGACCAAGTGCTTTAGATAGGCCTTTTGGTAAATTAAATTCAAAAATGGGCATCTATAAAAACAGGTTTTTACTTTTATGAAATTGAACTCAAAAATACGAATGTTATTCGAGCAAACGAACCTACTTTTGTCTTATGATTAAAAATACGCTAATTCAGGCTGTAGAGGTTGGAGCAAAAGAGTTGACCCGTTTTTTTAACGGTACTTTTACAATTGCAAGTAAATCTTCTATAAACGATTTGGTTACAGAGGCAGACCATGCATCGGAAAAAGCAATTATCGGATTAATTCAATCGCAGTTTCCTGACCATTTTATTTTAAGCGAAGAAACGGGCGAGATGGCATCTTTGTCGGATACAAAATGGATCATCGATCCCATAGACGGCACGATAAATTTTGCGAACGGCATCCCGATTTGTTGTGTAAGCATCGGCGTTGAACACAAAGGAGAAATGATTTTGGGTTCGGTGTATAATCCATTTATGAATGAATTGTTTTTTGCAGAAAAAGGGAAAGGCGCAACCTTAAACGGAAGACCAATTACTGTAAGCAATAAGGATTCCGTTTTACATAGTTGTTTGGTGACGGGCTTTCCTTATCAATATTTAGACAGCGAAAACGGACCCTTACAAGTATTTGAAAAATTAGTACGCAAAGCCATACCGGTGCGTCGACTAGGTAGTGCAGCATTGGATTTATGTTGGACAGCGGCTGGAAGGTTTGATGGATTTTACGAACATAAACTTCAACCATGGGATAGCGCTGCAGGTTTTTTAATGGTAGAGGAAGCAGGAGGAAAAGTAACAGACTTAAAAGGAAACGCATATAACCCATACCAGCCGGGCATCATAGCAACCAATGGTTTTATCCACGACCAATTATTATCCGTGGTGAATGGGGGATCACTTTAAGCAATAGCATTAAATTTTAAGAAGTTAACAAAAGCAATAGTTATAATTTATGTCAACAGAAAGAACAGAGATAGAAAAACTAGGTGAGTTTGGATTGATAGATCGATTAACACAAAACTTTGAAACACTCAACGCATCCACAGCTTTGTCGATAGGTGATGATGCAGCAGTGATAGATCATTTTGGAAAACAAACAGTAGTCACAACGGATTTATTGATTGAGGGCGTGCACTTTGATTTAATGTATACACCTCTAAAGCATCTTGGATACAAATCGGTGGTGGTGAACCTTAGTGATATTTATGCAATGAACGCGCAACCTACACAAATCACGATGAGCGTGGCTTTCAGCAATCGCTTTAGTTTAGAAGCGCTAGAAGAATTTTATGATGGTGTAGCTATTGCATGTGATAAATATGGCGTTGATTTAATCGGAGGCGATACCTCCACTTCACAAAAAGGATTGATCATTTCTGTTACTGCAATCGGAGAAGTGGCACCAGATCAATATATCAAAAGAAGCACAGCAGAATCGGGGGATTTAATTTGTGTCTCTGGAGATTTGGGTGCTGCCTTTTTGGGATTGACTTTGATGGAGCGCGAAAAACAAATCTTTTTAGAAAACCCACAAATACAACCCAATTTAGAAAACGAAGATTATATCGTTGGAAGGCTGTTAAGGCCCGAAGCAAGAAAAGACATTATTGAATTGCTTGAAAAGCTAGAGATAAAGCCAACATCCATGATGGATATCAGTGATGGACTAAGTTCGGATGTATTGCACCTGTGTAAACAATCTGAATTAGGCTGTAGGATTTATGAAGAAAAAATTCCTATTAACGAGGCGAGCAAAGCCGCTGCATTTAAGTTTGGCTTAGATGCAACTGTTTGTGCTTTGAATGGGGGCGAGGATTATGAATTGCTATTTACAATGAAGCAATCGGATTATGATAAAATGACAATGCAAGAAGAAATCAGTGTGATTGGCTATATGTGTGATGCATCAGAGGGCAACAAATTAATTACAAAAGGAAATAATTTATTTGATATTACCGCACAAGGCTGGAACGCATTTGGAAAAGAAGCTTAATGACTGATTGCGCTATTTAAAATTGTGAAATCTGAGTTTAAACAAAGTAGGTTTGCTTTTGTATTGACTTCTATTGTACCAGGTATCTTTTTACTTTTCATCACTTTGGCTGGATATAAACTACACATGCGTATCGCCTCACCAAATGGAATACCCACATGTTCAACCATGTTCTGAATAGATTTCAATTGCGTTAACGCAGAGCCACTCAATGTTCCAGCGGATTCATATTTATCACCAACCAGTGTATGTTGGTACAACCCTGTGTTAGTTGCAGTAACAGCATCGGTGATACAAAACAAGCGATCTCCCATTATATTTTTAGCAATACGTATTGCTGCATAATCAACATGGTATCCATCTGCAATAATACTGCTCATTGCAGTTGGATGATCAAACAGCGCTCCCACAACACCGGGTGCTCGATGTTGAAACGAACTCATTGCATTAAAAAGATGGGTTGCAACAGGAACACCATCATTAAAAAATTGCATAGCTGTTTCATAACTTGCATTGGTGTGACCTGCAGAAACAATAATTCCTGCATCTTGAATGGTTTTAATAATGCTTGGAGAACAAACTTCTGGCGCAAGCGTAATCATACTAATTGCATCAGCCCCATATGCTAAAATTGAACGCACCTCTTCCATGTCGGGTGCATGTATCACGGATGCATCGTGTGCCCCCTTTTTACTTGTATGAATCCAAGGTCCCTCTAAATGCAATCCTATACAACCCATTCCACCAGCAGCTTTATAAGCTTTCACGGCATCTATGGATGCATAGATTACATCCATGCTTTGCGATGCAATCGTAGGTTGAAAAAATCCGGTGCCTCCTTCTAAACAAGATTGATATATTTTTTCGATGGTCTCTTTTTCAGGAAACGCAGAAAGTAATTTGCCGCCCGCACCGTATAGTTGTAAATCTATTAATGCGGGTATAATAAATGGTATGGCGTTATTGGCATCAAATCCTTTTTGTTCTATTTTAACCACCAACTCATTTTCAATATGCACCACTACATCATTCAGCCATTCTGAACCAGTGAACAATGCCTTTGTTGAATAATTTAAATGCATAAAAAATATTAGGAAGATTGAATTGTAAAGAAGTCTGCGTCCTTCCAAAATGGAAATTGATTTCTTGTAGTTTCAAGCTCTTCGCGATTGAGCGTAATTTGAAATACCGCTTCTTGATCCTGGCAGTGGTACATCACTTCACCCAAAGGACCCACTACCATTGAGTTTCCGCTGTGTGCAATATTGTTACCATCAAGCCCCACCCTGTTTACACCAACAACAAAAGCTTGATTTTCTATCGCCCTAGCAACCAACAACGTTTTCCAGGCGTGGCTTCTTTTTTCGGGCCAATTAGCTACATAAATTAATACATCATACTCGTTGTTAGATGCTTGTCTTGCCCAAACAGGAAAGCGGAGATCGTAACATATTTGTAAATTAATTTTCCAACCCTTTACACTTGCAATCAATCTTTTGTTGCCAGCCGTATAATGTTGGTCTTCTCCTCCAAAGGCAAAAAGATGCCTTTTATCATAATGACCATATTCCCCATTAGGCAACATCCAGATAAGTCTATTATAATAATGATCTCCTTCTTGAATCATTAAAGATCCAGTAAGAATAATTTTTTCATTCATGGCCATTCTACGCATCCATTGAACACTCGGCCCTTCCATTGTTTCTGCGTGTAGTTCGGGCTGCATGCTAAAACCAGTATTGAACATTTCTGGCAGGATGACGACTTCCGTAGGCGCATCCAGGTTGATAATTTTCTGTTCTAAAAAAGCAAGATTAGCACCTTTGTCTTCCCAATAAAGATGGGGCTGAATCAGAGTAAGTTTAAGTGTTGACAAGGGAATAGATTTAAATGTCTATGCAAAAAATGCTATGTAAATATAATGCAATTTTACGGATAGACTTTTTAACTAGGGCTTATAAAGCTGCTGCACAATGGGTTGGTATAATATAGGCTCAAATCCACGCTGGTGCAAAAATGCATATGTTTTAGCCATCCGACTTAGACCTCGTTCTCCCTTTAAACTATTCCATTTTTTAGTGGCTAGCTGTTGCAGGGTTTTAAGATACGCATCCTCATCAATGGCCTTTAAGCCTAATTTAATATTGTACTTGCTGACCCTTTTTTGTTCTAATGCGTGTTGAATTTTGACCCTTCCCCAGCCCTTAATTCTAAAATGCCCCCCCGCAAACTGTGTGGCAAATCGCTCTTCGTTTAAGAAGTTTTCGGTAATGAGGTCCGACATTATTTCTTCGACTTCGTCCATGGTCATACCAAGTTCGTATAGTTTATCCCGCACCTCCTGTTGTGCCCTTTCTTGGTAGGCACAATAGTGTCGTATCCTTTGTATAGCTTGCTCCTTACCAATTCGAACTTTCTTCATAATGTCAATAAGAATTGCTAAAATAGCTTTTTAATCTTAAGATTTTACTTTAGTTTCGTTATAGTTATTCAAGGGAAATTAGTGTCATGCGCGTTCAAATGGAAGTTGAAAGCAAGGCGAATGGACGTGTATGTATTCCTGCAAAAATCTTAATTGATTCTTTGAAAAACATCGCAGACCAGCCTTTGACTTTTAATATTGACAAGAACTATGCGGTAGAAATTACAAGTGATAATGGAAAGTATAAGGTGATGGGTGAAAATCCGGACAATTTTCCAAAAGAGCCTACAGCAGATGATACAACCGGCTTTAACATGACTAGTGGTGGTTTGTTAACAGCAATCAACAAAACATTGTTTGCTGTGAGCGGAGACGATTTGCGTCCTGCTATGACAGGCGTTTTCTTTGAATTAACAAAAGATAGCGTTCAGTTTGTAGCTACAGATGCACACCGATTAGTACGATATAAAAGAACAGATGTAAAAGCCACTCAAAATGCTTCATTCATCGTTCCCAAAAAGCCACTTAATTTATTAAAGAACGCCTTACCAGATAATGATGACTCAATCACGTTAAGCTTTAACAATAATCATTTATTTGTAGCGCATGGATCTACTCAATTAATCTGCCGATTGATTGATGCAAGATTCCCAGACTATAAAGTGGTGATCCCTGCAGACAATCCTTATCGTTTAACAGTGAACAAGCATGATTTCCAAAATGCATTACGTCGCGTGAATGTGTTTAGTAATAAGAGCACGAACCAGGTGGCTTTAAATATTACAGGTAACGAGTTGCAAATGGCTGCACAAGACATTGATTTCAGCTTCGAGGGTAACGAGCGCATGAGTTGTGAATACCAAGGAGAAGATATCCAGATTGCCTTCAACGCTAAGTTTTTAATCGAGATGTTGAATGCAGCAGATACAGATGAGGTGTTTATTGAATTGTCTACGCCAAGTAAGGCAGGATTGATCAAGCCTTCAGAACAAGCACCAGGCGAAGACCTGTTAATGTTGGTAATGCCATTAATGTTAAATAGTTAATCCCTATCCTATACAAAGTCTTTAACAAGACTCAAGAACAACCCGGTGTATCTGAGAACAGAACATCGGGTTTTTTATTTACATTTATGCATAAAATAAATTGCAATGATAGAGGCGATTAAAACCTATTTTGAAACCATTTCTAGTTTACACCGAGCGCTGATTCTTGCAGGAGGAATCAGCTTTTTTTGGATCATTGAATCGGCACTGCCCTTGTTTCAATTTAAATACAATAAAACAAAGCATGCCGCTTTAAATATATTCTTCACTTTTACGACTATCGCTATCAACTTTGCATTTGCATTGATCATGGTCAAGGCGAGTGATTTTGTGGTAACCAATGGATGGGGTTTATTACAATTTGTAAAAATGCCCTTATTGCTTGAATTAATTATTGGTTTAATGTTATTGGATTTAATTGGTGCCTATCTGGTGCATATGATTGAGCATAAAGTAAAATTTTTATGGAAATTTCATATGGTGCACCATGCAGACGTATATGTAGATACCACTACTGCAAATCGTCATCATCCTGGTGAGTCCGTGATTAGAGCTGTCTTTGCCATCATTGGTGTGATTGTCCTAGGCGCTCCAATGTGGCTAGTGATGTTGTATCAAAGCGCAAGTGTGGTTTTATCTCAATTCAATCATTCTAATATTAAAATACCAAAATGGTTTGATCAAAGTATTGGTTTTATATTGGTGTCACCCAATATGCATCGTGTGCATCATCATGTAACAAGACCACAAACAGATGCGAACTATGGAAATATATTTTCATTTTGGGATCGTCTATTTGGAACTTATGATAGCACGAACATGAAAGATATTGTATACGGTTTAGATGTAGTAGACAATTCTAGGCATGCAGATATCTCCTATCAACTAAGAATGCCTTTTGATAAAAGTATTCAATCGGATTATTAATCAATCCCTCCTCAAATAGCAAAAATTAAACTTATCCATGAATAAAGTTGGCGCATTTATACCAGCCAGGTATGCAGCTACAAGGTTTCCAGCAAAGTTGATGCAAATGCTTGGTGATAAAACAGTGATTAGACACACCTATGATAATACCAAGGCAACGGGCTTGTTTGACGAAGTGTATGTTGTTACTGACAGTGAAATTATTTTTAATGAAATTATTTCAAATGGTGGCAAGGCCATTATGAGTAAAAAAGAGCACGAAAGCGGATCTGATAGAATTGCAGAAGCAATTGAAGATTTAGATATTGATATCGTAGTCAATGTACAAGGCGACGAGCCTTTTGTTAAACGCGAACCATTAGAAAAAGTGCTTGCTTGTTTTGAAGATGCAAAAGTACAAGTTGCTTCATTAATGCAAGTATTAACCAATCAGGCTTCTATTGAAGACCCCAACTATGTAAAAGTAGCAGTTGATAAAAATTGGAATGCATTATTTTTTTCACGCAGCGTGGTTCCGTACCCAAGATCCACTGATATTCCGATTACTTATTATGAACATGTAGGTGTGTATGCATTTAAAAAACAAGCTTTAATTGATTTCACGAATTGGCCGATTTCACCATTAGAAGCTGCAGAAAAAATAGAGTGCTTACGATACTTAGAAAATGGCGTATCCATTAAAATGGCTATTACCAATTATATGGGTGTAGAAATAGACACCCCTGAAGACTTGATTAAAGCAGCTGAACTTTTAAAATAAACACATGAACAAAGGAAAATTATTTCAATCAACCATAGTAGCTGCCTTAGCTGGATTTATTTTTGGCTTTGATATGGTTGTGATTTCAGGTGCAGATAAACCTATTCAAGCGCTTTGGAATACTACGCCATTATTTCATGGATTTTTTATCATGTCTATGGCCTTGTGGGGAACCGTTATAGGCTCTGTGTTTGCGGGCGCTCCCACAGAAAAATATGGTCGTAAAAAAGTATTGATATGGTTGGGTGTTATGTTTATAGCATCTGCTATTGGTTCTGCCTTGGCACAAGACCCGTATACTTTTTCTTTCTTCAGATTAATTGGAGGAATTGCCATTGGAGTGTCTTCTGTAGCAGCGCCAACATATATTTCTGAAATTTCAAATAAAAATAATAGAGGAAAATTAGTGGGCATGTACCAGTTCAATATTGTCTTTGGTATTTTAATTGCTTATTTATCTAATTATTTTTTAGCAGGTGTAGGGGGCACTAATGATTGGCGTTGGATGTTGGCTGTTTTATTAATTCCTTCTGTAATTTATACATTAATGACACTTGGTTTACCAGAAAGCCCAAGATGGCTATTCTCAGTTAAAAACGACGAGGCAGGTGCTAGGGCTAACTTAGCTATAGTGGGCGTGGAAAATATAGACCAAACGATACAAGAAATAAGCACTGCTTATGAGGAAGAAAAAGCACAAGGCAGTATTCAGTTATTTACAAAACACCACAGCAAAATATTGTCCATTGCTTTTTTTGTTGCTTTTTTTAATCAGGCTTCGGGCATCAACTTTCTTTTATATTATGCGCCTAGAATTTTAGAAGAAGCGGGATTTGCAAAGAACAATTCTTTATTAAGCTCTATTTCTTTAGGCTTAATGAACCTGGTATTTACATTTGTAGGTCTTTGGTTAATTGACCGCATTGGCCGTAAGACTTTATTAATTATTGGATCATTTGGATACATTATTAGTTTGTCTATGGTTGCGTACGGTTTTATCAATCATAGCGCACCTGAATTCATGCTTAGCTTTTTATTATTATTTATAGCAGCACATGCAATAGGACAGGGTGCGGTGATTTGGGTATTGATATCCGAAATATTTCCTACCCAAATTAGAGCCAAGGGTCAAGCATTTGGCGCTAGTATACATTGGGTATTTGCAGCGTTGATTACTTTAGTCACACCTGTATTCTTGGATAGCGAAAGCGGGATCTTCAAAGACAACCCTTGGCCTATATTTGCTTTCTTTACGGTGATGATGGCATTACAATTAGTTTGGATTTTAACTAAAGTGCCAGAAACAAAAGGGGTATCCTTAGAAGAACTACAAAAGAAATTAGCACAGTAAATTAAAAGCGACTCTAGCGGGTCGCTTTTTTATGAATAAGATTGTAACTTTGAAACGAGTAAAAAAATAATTATGCAGTTTCGTAATTTTAAAATGGTTGATTATGTGGTGTATGGACGCGGCTCCTTTAATCAATTAGATGAAATCATCGCAGCAAGAAGAAAAGGCGATTTTCCAATGATATTTTTCTTAGATCATTATTTCGAAGGCAAACCTTTGGCAGACAGAGTGCCCTTAAGAGGAAAAGATAAAATTGTTTTTGTAGATGTAACCTATGAACCAAAGACAACACAAGTAGATGCTTTGGCCGCAAGTTTAAAAGCAGAATTCGGTGAAGTAAGCGGTATCATTGGAATTGGAGGAGGCTCCACAATGGACTTAGCAAAAGCCGTTGCATTGATGATGACCAATCCTGGTTCTTCTGCAGATTACCAAGGATGGGATTTAGTAAAACAAGCAGGTGTTTATAAAGTAGGGATACCAACCTTAAGCGGAACGGGTGCAGAAGTGAGTCGTACAACAGTACTTACAGGTCCAACACGTAAACTAGGCATGAATTCTGACTTCACACCATTTGATCAAATCGTATTGGATCCAGCGTTAACAAAGGACGCACCCGCGAATCAACGGTTTTATACTGGTATGGATTGTTATATCCATTGCATCGAAAGTTTAGAAGGCACATTTTTAAATGAGTTCAGCAAGAGCTACGGCGAAAAAGCACTTGAACTTTGTAGAAAAGTATTTGTTGAAAAAAATAACTGGGACGATGAATGCGACGATCAATTAATGATGGCTTCTTATGCGGGTGGCATGAGTATTGCTTATAGCCAAGTAGGTGTGGCGCATGCAGTGAGCTATGGTCTAAGTTATTTATTAGGAACCAAGCATGGCATTGGAAACTGTATTGTCATGAATCACTTAGAGGAATATTATCCAGCAGGTGTAAAAGAATTCAAGCACATGGTGGCGAAAAACAATATTG
>RFSD01000171.1 GCA_009924165.1 Chitinophagia bacterium
CCATCTCCGTTATATCCAAATCCTGTCAAGGTTAACTTGCCAAAATAAGTCACTCTTGCACCAATACTCACTTTCTTTTTTGTGTAGTCTGCTGTGAAAGAAAATTTAGAAGCAGGTGCAGAAGCTTTTAAGAAAAATTTTTCTCTATCATTAAAGAAGGTGTTGGCATTATATTCATTCGTGTTCAATGCATCTGGTACATTGATTGCGTCAATATCAATTCCTTGTAAGTTACCTACTAATAAGAATTTTAATTTCTCTGTAGCAGAGAGTTTCTTTTGATAGTCCACAACGATATCTACACCTGTATTGGTCGTATTCACAGCGTTGGCAAAGAATTGTGCTGTTGCAACTCCAAGACTATTTAACTTATCTGTTAATGCAGTTGGCAAAGTGGCATCGCCTGCACTAAATAATCCAGACAATACAACACGGTCTTTCATTTTAATTTGATATCCGTCCACTGTTACAGATAAACCTTGCATAGGTTTCCAAGAAAAACCAAGACTCATATTGTTAGAAGTCTCTTGTTTCAAAGCCGGGATACCAGCAAGTCTAGTGATGGGGTCGTTATTATTTGCTACGCGAGATTGAACTAAACCACCTTGAGAGAAAGAGGTAAGGGTATTGCTAAAATATTTTTGTTGTAAGGAAGGGGCGCGGTATCCAGTACTGAATGATCCTCTGAAATTAAAGTTATTGGTTACTTTATATCGGAAGGATGTTTTGAATGTACTTACTGCACCAAAGTCAGAATAGTTTTCAAATCTTACTGCACCAGTAATTAAAAATGCTTCAGAAGGGGTGTATTCCAAATCGCCATACATACCTGTGACCATTCTGTTTGCATCTACCTCATCGTCTGGGCTAAATCCAGGAAAACCCTGTGCACCAGGTGCTTGCTGTAAACCAAAATTATTTGGATAAGCCTTATAAGAAGCGACTTCACCTCTGTTGATTCGGTATGCTTCATACCTTAACTCAGCACCATAAGCTACTCTAAGCCCACCGTTATTCACTGTACCAAATTGCTTAGACAAATCAAAGTTGGTGGTATTTTGTAAGAAATTAAATCCACCATCATCAAAACTTGTTTTTGTAACATTGCCGATATCAGAAGCATTGAATGTGCCGGCTCCAAAATAATGAAAATCATTGTAACCAAATGCATTACTGAAATCCCAGTTCCATCCATTTTTATTTTCTTTAGAAAAACCAGTCACCATAGAGATGTCTTGGATTTGTGCTTGTATGCGAGGATTATAACTTGTGTCACCAGAGCCAGAACGGAACATAATATCTGGTACAAATTTCAAACTTCCGTTGCTATTCACTGGGAAACGTGTTGGTCTTGCAGACCAGTTTCTTGTGTATGCATAAGCGTCTGATTTTTTATTATTCATTCCGCCAAATGCATAAAACTTAATATTATCTCCCAATGGCAATTCTAAGTTCATCATGGCACCATAAGAAGTTAAAGAGCCATCTCCAAATCCTTGTCTCCATGTGTTGGTAGGCAAACCATCTTTGTCTGCAATATCTGAACTTGCTGCTTGACGGAAAGTTTTTCCTTGATCCAATACATCAAAAGACAAATTAATAAATCCACCTTTTTTACCTAAATCAAATCCACGGTTGGCTTGAATAGCACTTGTTACGCCATCTATAGGGTTACTATATAAATAGTCATTCTTATCCTTGTGTTGGTAGGTATTGAATTTTTTGTCATAGTAACCAGCTAAGCCTGTAATAATATTCCACTCATTGGTATTCTTTTTTAAAATTACGTTCATGACACCTGCAATCGCATCAGATCCATATTGTGCAGAAGCGCCATCTCTTAAAATTTCAATTCTATCCACGGAAGCTTGAGAAAATCCGTTCAAGTCTACCCCTGAATTACCACGGCCTCTTGTGCCAAATAATCCAACAAGGCTTGTGCTATGTCTTCGCTTACCGTTGATTAAAACCAAGGTTTGGTCAGGACCTAAACCTCTTAATGTACCAATGTCTACGTGGTCGGCACCATCAGCTCCTGATTGTTTATTGTAGTTAAAAGAAGGAGCGGCATAATTTAAAGATGAAGTCAAATCCATTCTTGCGGTGTTCACTGCAACTTCTGAAATTTTTATGACATCTACAGGAACCGGTGATTCTAATTTTGCTCGACCTGAACCACGACTTCCCACCAAGATCACATCCTGTAGGTCTGTTGTAGCTGCATTTAAAACAACTTTCATAGAACCATTGGTTACTTTCACTTTTTTAGATTCAAAGCCAACAAAACTAAAATCAATGAAGTCGTCTGTTGTAGCATTGATGGTAAATTCACCAGCTTTGTTAGAACTGGTCAAAGCATTGGTTGTTTGAACTTTAACAGTGACACCTTCTAAAGGGCTGCCTTTGCTGTCCACCACTGTTCCGGTGATTTTTTGTGCTT
>RFSD01000172.1 GCA_009924165.1 Chitinophagia bacterium
GGCTCCCAATTGGGAGCCTTTTTATATTGAATCTGTTTGAATCTTAGTCTTCAGATACCATGAAAACGATCGCTTGTCTTTGTCTGTAAATAACATTACGTCCATTTTGAACAGCTGGTTTCCATTTTGGACCTCTTTGAATTACACGTACTGCTTCTTCTTTTGTACCATAGCCAGGATCATTCTCTGCTTTTACTTCAGAGATAGAACCATCCTTAGATACGATGAAAGAAACCACTACAGAGTATTTCCCAGTAGGTGCTCCATTTTCAACAGGTAAATCTCTATTCAAAGTACGCTCCAGGTATCTGACCCAACCGCTTTGTCCACCAGGGAACTCGGCTTGGATTTGAACCGAAGTAAACAACTTATCATAGTCTTCCTCTTTTGGAGCTTCCACCGCACCAGTACTTTGCTCAACAGGTGCAACCAATCCATCGTCTTTGGTACCCTCTTGGTTAAATGTACTGATTTTGGTTTCCTCCAATTTCTCAACTTCCTTGATTTCGTCTTCCTCTTTCACTTCCTCGTCTTTTACAATTTTCGGAGGCGTGAATTTGGTCACTTCTACTTTTGGTGGTTCTTGTTTTGGTGGCGGCGGTGGCGGTGGTTCAGGCTTCTTTTCATCTTGATTTACATTCTCTAAAGATAAATCTACAGCAACCACTTCTACTTTATCATCCTTTATTGAGTTTGATACAATTGCACCTACAGACAATAACACCGTCACAAGGATCATTCCCAAAAGACCGTTTCTCAAACGCTTATCATACGTTTTACGTAATTCATAAGCGCCATAAGCTTTATTCTTGCCTTCGAAAAGGATATCAAGAAAATCGGCGGTTAATATTTTATTTATGTCCATGTTTAATGCTTTTAATTACTTGCCGAAGTTTGTGAACTTGCATCAGAAATTTTCACCAACTGAGCTTCCCCGTCGGAAATATCTACTAATGCATATTTTTTTACAACGTTAATCGCCATTTCATCCAAGATGTCAACTACATTTTTGTAATTACATTCAGCGCCAGGTTTGATCACGACCACGAAATCTTTGTATGGATTTTCTGTATCTCTTGATCTACTTCTGACATCTGCTTTCTTTTTCAAGATCACATCACGGATGGAGTTCTCGCCGTTATAAGAGGCTGAAAGAAAATTAGAACCATCTGATTTTAATTGTCCTTCATAATAATAGATATGATTATCCGCCCCCATTAAGATGGTAAGTACGCCAGATTCTTTAGCCTTATTTGGCTCATCTGTTACTTTGTCATCAGGCAAAAACAACTTTAACGCTGTTGGTTGACTCATGGTTGTGGTGAAGATGAAGAAGGTGATCAATAAGAAACCTAAGTCCACCATTGGTGTTAAATCAACGCGCGTTGATAACTTTTTTCCTTTTTTGACCCCTGGTCCTTTCTTATGGCCACCGCCCGAGGTATCTAATTCTGCCATTGTAAGCGCTTTTAATTAGTTATTAAAAATTAATCTTCCTGCTTTTCACCCTTCATAGAACTCTTCCATAATTCAGAGCCTTCTGGAGCGTTTTCAGGATTGGTAACCATTTGAAACTTCAACAATTCATTTTTCTTAAATGCAGTAATCACATTCTTGAATGCTGGATATTTGGAAACATTGTCCCCTTTTAATAAAAGGTCCATCTTCTCACCTGCATATGCTGCTTTCACGACTTGCATCCAATAGATCAATTCATTGTCTGTGCTATCCTTACATGGTATACCAGGTAATTGATCGCCTTTTCTGTTTTCTTCAGGAATTGATAAAAAAGAATTCAATCCATTTAATGGAGCGCCAATGAAACCTGCTTTTTTGAAAGCTGCCACATTGATGCCTAAGTTACGTTGGCTATTCACCGTATTCGCAACTAGTTCCTTCTTTTGTTCGTCATCCATGGTTAGGAAAACCTTACCATCCTTATCAATTGTAACTAAAACGAAGTCCTTGTTAGGAGCAACTTTAGAAGCCACCGAACTTGGTGGTTCAACAGCTATTGCTTCTGCAGGCTTGAACTTAGTTGTCAAGATGAAGAAAGACAATAAAAGGAAGGCCACATCACACATGGCTGTCATGTCGATGTTTGTACTCTTACGAGGTAATTTGGCTCTACCCATTGTATAGTCTTTTAATATTTATAAGGCCAGGCCTTAATGAATGATTTATTTATAATTCGCTGCGAAGCTTTGAGTCAAAGTGAAACCAGACTCATCGATTCCGTAAGTGATACCATCAATACTAGTAGTAAATACGTTGTACATAATGATTGCTACAGCAGAAGTACCAATACCTAATGCAGTATTGTACAATGCCTCAGAGATACCTTGAGACAATTCACGTGCAGCTTCACCACCACCTTCTTCACCTAATTTAGAGAAAGAACGAATCATAC
>RFSD01000173.1 GCA_009924165.1 Chitinophagia bacterium
CACAAGCACCATCTACATCTGTGAATGACAAATACACCAAAGATGTAAGCAGCGAAAAAGCTATTATAAGTGCATTGTACGATGTTATCTCTGGCGAACCTGGTGAGGCTCGTGATTGGGAAAGATTCAAATATCTTTTTGCGAAAGATGCTTTTTTAATTCCAACAAATAAAAATACTGCAGGTGTATTTGGCTATAGATCCATGACTCCAGATGATTATATTACCATGTTTAGTAGTCGTGTCAAAACAGGTTTCTTTGAAAGAGAATTAAAGCATGAAATGGTATCATTTGGAACCATTGCGCATGTATTTAGTACATACGAAACCAAGGAAACAAAAAATGGACCAATCACCAATAGAGGGATCAATAGCATACAGCTATTCTATGACCAAAATAGATATTATATCATGAACGTATTTTGGTGTGCAGAAAGCCTGGGTTTTACTTTACCATCCGTTAATGTAAAATAATTTATTGCTTTATAAAAGGCAGTTTAATCACTGAAGGATATAGTTTAGAATGGTGAATTTTATTCTCCACTACTACACCTTTAGACTCATCGTAGTTATTGCCACCAGTGTTTAGGTTACGATCGAATCTTGGGAAATTACTACTAGAAATTTCGATACGTATTTTATGACCTGCTGCAAAATAATTACTTGTGACCATCGGCGTTAAATCTACTTTGTAAACTTTGTTCTTTTCCATGAACACTTCTTTATCATAACCTTCTCTGTAACGAAGACGTTGAATTGTTTCATCTAAGTTATACGCCTTACCGTCTGGGTATACATCAATTAATTTAATAGTCACATCGGTATCTAAACCAGTTGAAGAAACAAAGAGGGTAGACTCAATAAAGCCTGAGATCTCAACACCTTCTGCTAATTGCTCAGATGTATAAACTAAAATATCGTTTCTTAATTCCATTTGTGATTGGTCAAAACTTCCTCCTTGAACCGCATTACCAGTACAGCAAACATTGCCTCCTAATGAACTTACTGGATTCATTGGATCATAAGTAAATGCATCGGGCATATCTTTTGCAGGAGTCGTTAAAGATAATTTACCATCACCATTGCGCGTATTGGCTTTGCCCGCACTCGCTAAATAGAAATTTTTTATTTCTGTATTCGGTAAAGGGAAAGAAGTGGCTTGTTGCCATTTATTAGATCCCATTGTGTAGTAACGAACGCGAGGCTGTGTTGATTTAAAATCGTTTTGCTCACCCTTCAATAACATATCAAACCAACCCCAAGTTAACTCATCATAGTTTAATCTAGCATCACCCACACTTCTTTCACCTACGATGGTATTTTCTACAGCACGCTTATAGGAGCAGTGTAAAACAGGAGCAATCACTAGGTATTGATTGTCGGCAATACTTTTTGATTTAGCTGAATTTCTTACGTGATTGTATAAAGCAATATTTGGTGCAGAGGATACATCATACCAACTTACGAACCAATATGCAGGCACTTCCATAGGCATATTATCATGGTACAATCCACCTTTGAACCAAGCTGGATCATTTGGTTTTCTTACTGCCATTTTTTCGTACACACCATCCGCACCTTGTGCATTTTTGATGATGTCTTGCACTGGTAAATGTTTTAAGCCTTGTGCCCAATCCACTCTTGGCATTTCAGGACCCATATCATAAAACTTTTGAATTCTTTGCAAGTCCTTTTGTTCAATACCTAATGGCAATCGAGGTCCCATTTTATCGTGTTGCGTACCATATAACCAAGGCGTGAATAACATCTGTTGTGCACCACCTCTATACCAGTTACCTTGTTCCATAAATTTACCCACTCTACCAATACCAGCTCCAAACCCCTGAGCAACCATAGCAGCTAATGCAGGATGGTTTTGAGAAGCTACAGCCATCTGCCATTCAGCGGTAGAAGAGCAACCAATCAAACCAACTTTTCCATTACTCCATTTTTGTTGACTCATCCACTCAAGTGCATCATAACCATCTGTAATTGGGGTACCTAAAATATCCCATTCGCCTTCGGAGAAAAATCTTCCACGCTCATTTTGTACTACATAAGCGTAACCGCGACTCACTGCTTGGTAGGCTTCTTCTAAAGTACGGGTAGTCATTTTACCATCCACCCAAGTATTAAAATTATAAGGTGTACGAGAAAATACGATTGGATACTTGCCTTCACCTTTTGGACGATAAATATCTGTTGCTAGACGGATGCCATCGCGCATAGGCATCATCACTTTTTGATCGATCACTGCAATCGAATCAAGCTTTCGATAAATTAAGGCGGTGTCTTGTGCAATAACAGATGATGTAATTGCAAGCAAGCTAAAGGCGAGTA
>RFSD01000174.1 GCA_009924165.1 Chitinophagia bacterium
ATCATTCACTGTAGTGGTTGGATGACAGGTTTAATCCCAGCATATATTAAAACTGCTTTCAAGAAAGAACCCGTATTTTCTAATGCTAAAGTTGTCTATACAATTGGACAAAATACATTTGATGAACAGTTTCCAGATGACTTTATGACCAAGGCTTTGATCAATACGAATGTAAAGGAGAAAGAATTAGAAGCGTTTAAAGAATTATCCAACTCGGCGATGTTCAGAGGAGGTGCAACTTATGCGGATGCAATTTCTTTTGGCTCTGATGTGATTGACAAAAAATTGGTGACAGAATTTTCAACAGTGAAAGGTAAAAAAGTAGTGCCTTTTAATGGATGGGATTCTGATTTAACAGAGTATTTAGATTTATACAACGAACTTGCAGGCAAGTAAAGTAATTATACATGGCATTTATCAACATAGTTAGAAAGGTCACCTATTTTACAATCGCAGCTACATTGCTTTTCTCCTGCACCAGAATTAGTACTTCTGAACTTGGATTGGACTTTTTGTCCCAAGACGCCATTAGCACAAGAGATACCATATTAGATGTTGAAACAGAAACAGTGGTGATGGAAGATTCACTAAGAATTTATCCAACAGATCAACATATGCTTGGTGATATCACCAATGATCCAATTTTTGGTACCACTAGTGCTTCAATATTTTTACAATTAAAACCCGGCTTTTATCCTTTCTTTATTAAAGGAACAAAAGACAGTATCATAGTGGATTCGGTGGTCTTGATTTTAAGTTATAAAGGCTTTTATGGAGATTCTTCAAAGCCAGTAAAAATTTATGTCAACAAAATAGATCCATCAACACCATTAACAGTTGGAAAATTATATGCGTCTAATTATCCCAATGCTTATGGAATAAGAAAAGGTATTGCGCTTGGCAATCCGAAATTATTTGATTTTGCAAGTGCCAAAGATTCAATCAATGATCGTTTTGAGAATGCTACAAGACAAATCCGTTTAAGATTGAATCAATCATTGGGGACTGAGTTATTAAAAACCTATGATTCAAATGGGGTCTACAGAAACGATACCACATTCCGTGATGCTTTTCCTGGCTTTGCTTTAAGTACAAATGCAGCGGATAACCACAATGCACTTATCAGATTGGCTTTATTAGATTCTAATACAAAATTGGCCTTGTATTATTCTACCAGTGCAACAGGTAGTGTAACAAGAGATACACTAGTCACTCATTTTAGGTTCAATTATTCCACTGCACAAAATGCCAACTTTATTCTTAGAAACAGGGCTGCTTCAGAAATTGCAAGTCATTTAAATGGTTTTGCTAAAGATTCATTGGTCTATGTTCAAACTAGTCCAGGCACTATGGTTAAAATTAAAGTTCCTGGATTGAAAACTTTTGAAAACAAAATTATCCATAGGGCAGAATTGATTGCAGAACAAGTTCCAGATGCTGCTCGTTTGACAACTACAGACAGTTATATGACTGCGCCTAATTTTTTATTCTTAGGGGTGTATGATAGTGCAACAAAGCAATTAAGATCAGTACCAAATGATTATCAAGGAGTGGTGAATCCTCAATTATTAGCGCAGTTTGGTGGACAAAAAATTACTAAATCATTAAATGGGTTTAGCAATGTAGCTACTTACAATTTTAATGTGAGTAGATACGTTCAAGGCTTAATTGCAAGAAAAGATTCATTATTTGATTTTAGATTGTATGCACCAGTCAACGATTCAATCAAATTCGTTCAGCCTTATCCTTTCAATAAAATTCAAGCTACAGATTTCTTGACAACCTCTTTGGGGAACCAGCCAGCTATTGGTCGTGTAAGATTGGGTGGGGGATCGCATTCAAAGTTCAAAATGAGATTGCGAATTTTCTATACGAATCTTTAATCCATCATTTTATCTAATCTCAATTAATTAAGATTATTTAATATATTTGCATCTTACAATAAACATCTAAATCATACAATATGCCTTATTTATTTACATCTGAGAGTGTTTCTGAAGGACATCCAGACAAAGTAGCGGATCAGATTTCTGACGCGTTGATCGACAATTTTTTAGCATTTGATCCACAATCAAAAGTGGCTTGTGAAACTTTAGTAACAACTGGTCAAGTGGTATTGGCGGGTGAGGTAAAATCTAAAGCTTATTTAGATGTACAAACCATTGCACGTAATGTGATCAAGAAAATTGGTTACACTAAGAGTGAATATATGTTTGAAGCGGATAGCTGTGGTGTATTATCTGCGATCCACGAACAATCTGCTGATATCAACCAAGGGGTAGATAAAAAGAAGAAGGAAGAGCAAGGTGC
>RFSD01000175.1 GCA_009924165.1 Chitinophagia bacterium
AGGTAGATTTTTGAGGAATAATAATTGCGTTGTTCAAACTCAAACTTAGCTGCACCCTTCCTGTTTCTCCATGCTTTAATAGAAATGTAGGATTGGGGAATTTTGCTCTAAAAGAAATGGTCCCCGTGTTTTTATCAAATTCACTTTCGATGGTCTCAATAGTTCCCTTGTATTTATGTGCTTGTCCGTTGGCCAATAAAAGGGTAGCTAAATTTTTCTTATTATTATCTTTTGAAGCATAATCTAAGTACTCTAATTCTGATACATTAAAATAAGCATAGACATCTTTATTATTTGAAAGGGTTGTCAATAAAGTTCCCTCGTCTATCAAGCTCCCAGCTTTAAATTTTAATCTATCTACAATGCCATCATATGGTGCTCTAATCTTGGTATAGCTAACATACATTTCAGCTAATGCTTCTTCTGCTTTAGCGCCATCTAACTTAGCTAAAGCCATGGTTAATTCAGATTTAGATACGATATTTTTATCCGCCAATACTTTGGCGTTTTGTGCTTCTACTTCCGCTTTCTTTACTTCCGCTTTGGCTTTTAAAAGTTCGGCTTCGTATTCTCTTGGTCTTATGGTAAATAATAATTGTCCAGCTTTTACTTTTTGACCCTCATCCACATTAATCGTTTCAATAAAGCCTTTTACCTTGGCCCTGATTTCAACATTCTGCACAGATTGAATTTCTGCTACATATTCTTTAGTAAAGGAAGTGTCTACTAATAAAGGGCTGGTCACGATAAATTTTTCGTCAGTTTCTTTTTTTTCTTTTTTTGAATGACAAGCGGCTAAACTCATTAAAGCCAGGATTCCAAATAACAATTTTGTTGGTTTCATAATAGTTAACATATGTATAGAAAATAAATTACACGAGAATGCGTGGATTACTCATTACAATAAGTAATAAACACTTTAAGAGGTAAGGCCTCTAAAAAATAAAATTAAATGCGAAATACATTCCAAAGAATATAGAGTGGCTTGCTGGAATGTTTTGTTTGAAACTCGTTGCTTTTTAAAGTAGCAAGGACTGTATGTGTTTTCAAATAGGCCTCATCTAGATCATATTGACAATATATATCTGATGAATGCTCTTTAGTTTCAATTTCTGTTATTTCATCGTCATCCAAATCGATGATTACAGAATCAAGTCCAAATGATTTTGTTGCTGGTAATTTTTTTACCGGAGACTTAATTATTAGAGTATGTAAAGAATGTGCTTGAGCATTATTCACCAACATGTTCACAACCAAGGGTTGCACAAACGCTAGTAATAATAAAAAGCCCAATAAATACTTCTTCATAATTAACCCAAAGATACAACTTAAAGCTTTCCGTATAACGCTCTTAGTTTTTCGCGAGTCATAATTTTTTCCCAATCTTTTCCTAAAGCGTTTTCCCAAAGTGGTTTCATACCTAATGATACATTGATCATTGCATCAAATTGCTCCTCTGTTAAACCGGAACAGATGCCTGTTGGAATATCAATATTGTTTTTCTCCACCATGTATTTAAACTCTTTCACGCCTGCTGGATAGTATTCTTCCAAATGGTTCATTACAATACAATTACCAATACCATGCTTGGTGCCTAACAAATAACTTAAACCATAACTCACCGCATGCGCAACGCCCACTTGACTATACGCTATACTCATACCACCTGCATAAGAGGCCATCATTAATTGATCATCGCTTTCATCAGACCATTCATTTTTTTCAACAAACACTTTTCTACATAAATCCAATGCTTTCTCTCCGTATGATTTACTGAACTCATTTAAAAAAGTACCTTCCAAACTTTCAATACAATGTATATAACAATCCATACCTGTATAAAAACGTTGATTGGCCGGTACATTTTTAGTTAATTCAGGATCTAATATTATTTGATTGAAAGGAGTGTAGTCGGAGTTCATGCCTAGTTTACGTGTAGGACCTGTTAATACAGTAGTGCGGCTCACTTCAGCACCTGTTCCACTTAATGTAGGTATACCCACTTTATATACACCAGGTAATTTTACCAAATCCCAGCCTTGATAATCGGCAGAAGAGCCCGGATTGGTCATCATTAATGAAACTGCCTTAGCTAAATCTAAAGTAGAGCCACCACCAATACCAATAATACCACTCACTTCACCAAACTCGGCTTTTAATTCAGCAGCAAGTGCATCTACTTGTTTTGTTTTAGGTTCATGTGTAACATCAACATATACAATTTTGTCTTTGCCTCTCAAGGGAATTCTACTAGCTAGCGGCTTGCCCACAAAAAAATGATCTAAGAAAAATATCATTGGAAA
>RFSD01000176.1 GCA_009924165.1 Chitinophagia bacterium
TAGGCAGCAATCACTACTTTTGATCCTGCATTTAAACCTTCGCCTGAATAATCTAAAGTATCCATGGTGGTTTTGGTGTAAAAATGAATATCGTTTCCAAGATCTAGTCTTGACAAAATATATTCAAAATATTCCTGGACATGATGCGTTGACAATTGATTGGTGTCGTCTGCAGTGATGAACACAAATTTGGCTAAACTCAATTGACCTGTGCCTAAAATATGATTGGCAATGGTTAAAATCTCTGCCGGTTGCTTAGTCGTTAAATACGGTGTATATCTTTCACTTCCTATCGCTAATAATAATGGATGCACTCCTGCAGCATCCACTGCATGGACTTCTTTTAATCCTGGAATTTCATTGGATACTGCAGCACCTGTCATCGCATGAATCAATTGTCCAAAACTAGTATCTTCTTGCGGTGGTCTTCCTACCACAGTGAAGGCCCAGATGGCATTCTTACGCGCATATACTTTATGAACACGCATTAAAGGAAAACTGTGTTCTAGGCTATAATATCCCAAGTGATCCCCAAAAGGTCCTTCAGGTTTATTCTCCCCAGGGAACACTTCTCCTGTAATTACAAAGTCCGCATCTGTACTCAAACAAAATCCGTCTTTGTAAGTATATCCAAATCTTTTTCCCGCAAGTACTCCTGCAAAATTCATTTCGCTTAATCCTTCCGGAAGTGGCATCACTGCAGCCACACTATGCGCAGGTGGTCCACCTACAAAACAACTTACTTTCAAAGGCATGCCTTTCTTATTGGCCTTTGTTTGATGTACCCCAATGCCTCTATGTAATTGATAATGCAATCCAATTTCTTTATCTAACTCATACTCATTACCCGTTAATTGAATTCTGTACATCCCTAGATTGCTATTAGCAATACCTGGCTTGTCAGCATCTTCGGTATATACTTGCGGTAAAGTGACATATGCCCCTCCATCCATCGACCAATGTTTAATCAATGGCAAATCACTAATTTTTATTTCTTCGTAAGTAACTGGCTGACTGAATGGATTTTTTTTCGGCAATGCGTTGATGGCTGCAGGCAATGCACTTAATGCAGCCAAAGGATTTTTTAATGCAGCGACAGGATCAATTTTTATTTTAATTAATTTTTTCACCTGTGGCAAAGTATCTCTAAAAATAAATTCACTTCTTTCTAATGTGCCAAAAATATTAGACGCTGCCCTAAACTTAGAACCCTTCACTTTTTCAAATAAGATGGCTGGCCCTTTTTGTTCATGAATACGCAAATGGATTGCTGCCATTTCAAGATGAGGATCTACTTCTTCTTTAATGCGGAGCAACTGCCCATTACGCTCTAAATCCAATAAACAAGCTTCTAAATTAGAATAAGCCATCAGGTGATAATTAAGATGCAAAATTAACTTAAATTTGCTCATGACTCGTTTAAGTGTAAACATAAATAAGATCGCTACGCTAAGAAATAGTCGTGGAGGCAACAATCCTGACCTATTAAAAGTAGCCTTAGATTGTGAGCGTTTTGGTGCTGAAGGTATAACTGTACATCCAAGACCAGACGAGCGACATATTCGTTATCAAGACGTTTATGATTTAAAGCAAAATATACATACAGAGTTCAACATTGAAGGCAATCCCAAAGAACAAAAATTTGTAGACCTTGTTTTAGCCAACAAGCCACATCAAGTGACCTTAGTTCCCGACACACTGGGCCAATTAACCAGCGACCATGGATGGGATACCATTACAGAACAAGCTTATTTAAAAGAAATCATTGCTGTATTTAAAAAGGCAGGTATACGTGTCTCTATTTTTGTAGACCCGAACGAAAAAATGGTAGAAGCTGCTGCAACTACAGGGACTGATAGAATTGAATTGTATACCGAAATGTATGCAAAACAGTTTGCTGCAGGGAATAAAGCAATTGCCATTACACCCTATGTGAGCGCAGCAGCCTTAGCAAAAAAATTAGGACTAGGTGTGAACGCTGGACATGATTTAGACAGATTCAATCTACCTTATTTAATTCAATCTATTCCTGGTATTGACGAAGTTAGTATTGGACATGCCTTAATTAGCGACGCAATTTATTTAGGCTTAGAAAATACTATTCAATTGTACAAAAGAGCGCTTACAATTTCTTAATAGTAATAATTAATAAAGGCTTAGTTGTATTTATTTGGCACTTTCTGAAAATCTTTCTAATAATAGGCTCATGAAAAAATATAT
>RFSD01000177.1 GCA_009924165.1 Chitinophagia bacterium
GAGCACATGCGAAAAAAGATAGAATGCTAAACAAACCGGCTGAAATGTATTTGATTGTTTTCATATAGATAGTGTAGTTAAAAATACAACAATTCACAGATCAATTTGTTCTAAGGTTGTTAATGTTTTTTTTAGCTAAATTTGCAGCTATTGTACCCATGAGAGTTTATCCTGAAAATGCCCTTTCCCAATTAGAATTTGATAAGATCAAGACCATCTTACTGAATTACTGTCAATCCACTATTGGAAAGGAGCTGGTGGATGCCATGAGGATACATACGCACTTAAATTATATTCAAATTTCATTAAGGCAAACGCAGGAATATCAATTTATTAAGCAAGCCAATCAGTATTTTCCAAGTGATTTTATTTTAGACATCAGGAAGGATGTGAAGCTATTGGGTATTCCAGGTGCGCAATTAACTGGTGAGCAATGGTTATTGGTTCGCAAACTGGTGGATCATGTTGGACAACTATTTAAATGGTTTGATGTAGAACGCCAAGCGGCTTATAGTCATTTGTATTTAGTCATTGCAGAAAGTTATTTTGAAAAAACAATTATAGCATCCATTGACGAAGTCATTGATGATAGAGGTTTGGTCAAAGACAATGCCTCCGAAGACTTGGCCAAGATCCGCGCTCAATTGTACAAAAAAAGACAGGAGCTAAGACGCATATTTGAAAAAGTATTAGGTCGTTTAGCTAAGTCTGGTTATACGGCAGATATTGATGAAAGTTTTAGCAATGGTCGACGTGTGGTAGCAGTATTTTCAGAATATAAGCGACAAGTAAAAGGATTTTTACATGGTGAAAGTGATAGTCGAAAAACCGCATTCATTGAACCCGAGGAAACCATTGAACTCAACAATGAACTATATAGTTTAGAACAGGACGAGACAAAGGAAGTACAAAGGGTCTTAAGACAATTAACTACTCAATTAGCGCCATACTCCAGTTTATTGATGGGCTATTTGCAAATGGTGGGATTATATGATTTTATCAAAGCAAAGGCATTATTAGCAATAGATATGAATGCGTACTTGCCTGTGGTCGAAAATAAAGCAACTTCGCATTTAATTCAAGCCTACCATCCTTTGTTGTATATGTACAATAAAGCTTCAGGTAAAAAAACCATACCGGTTAATATAGAATTGGATGATGAAGCAAGGATTTTGATCATCAGTGGACCCAATGCGGGTGGAAAGACAGTTTCCATGAAGACATTAGGACTCAACCAAGTAATGTTGCAGTCGGGTTTATTGGTACCAGTACATCCTGATTCTCAAATGGGGATCTATAAACAATTATTCATTCAATTGGGCGACACCCAAAATTTAGCTTTTGAATTAAGTACCTATAGTAGTCATTTGACACATATGAAGTACTTTATAGAAAATGCAAATGGGAAGACCTTATTTTTTATTGATGAACTTGGAAGCGGATCCGATCCACATTTAGGTGGTGCATTTGCCGAAGTTATTTTGGAAGAATTATCACATAAGCATGCACAAGGGATTGTGACTACACATTATCTGAATTTAAAAGTGATGGCCAATCATAACAAAGGAATTGTGAATGGGGCCATGCAGTTTGATGAAGTGAAATTAGAACCATTGTATCAATTGGTGATTGGCAAGCCAGGAAGCTCTTATACTTTTGCCATTGCAGAAAGAATTGGGTTGCCTAAGCATTTAATTAACCGTGCAAGAAAATTGGTAGATACGCATCATTTTGAGTTGGATAAATTATTGAACAGAACCGAACAGGATTTACAATTGGTGCAAAAGGAACGTAAGGAGTTGCATAAACTCATTAAAGAGAATGATATTTTAAAATTAGAGTTGAATAAAACATTAGACAAAGAAAAGCATTTACAACAAGTGGCGCTTTTAAGGGAACAGAATAGGGTAGCAGAGGAAAAGTTCACTTATTTAAAAGAGATGGAACGTAGTTTGAAACAAATTGCATTGGATTATAAGAAGTCAGATAAGAAAGAAGATGTAATGAAGACTTTGTATAATTTGTTATTTAAAAAGAATGATGCTATAGTTATTAATAAATTGGCTAAAAAAGTAGACAAGCAGTATAAGGAAGCTGCAGGACCTATTGAAATTGGATCCACTGTAAAATTAAAGAAGAACTATCAAGTGGGCGAAGTCATTGGATTTAAAGGTAAGCGTGCGATTGTGAAAGTGGGTCAGTTGCCTATGAATATTGAT
>RFSD01000178.1 GCA_009924165.1 Chitinophagia bacterium
TTTATTTTGAAAGTAGTGGCACGACGCAGGATACTGTAAGTAAACATTTTGTAAAAGACCTTAAAGTGTATGAACAAAGTTTTAACCAATGCTTTCAACAATTTTATGGGGCACCAAAAGACTATTGCATACTTGGTTTATTGCCCAATTATTTAGAGCGACAACATTCCTCTTTGGTCTATATGACCCAATATTTAATTCATGAAAGTAAAGATGCAAGAAGTGGATTTTACTTGTACGATTTTGAAAAGCTGAATCATACTTTGACTACATTGGAAAATGAACAGCAGAAAACAATATTAATAGGAGTAAGTTTTGCCTTAATGGATTTTGTGGAGGCCTATCCACAAAAATTACAACAGACCATAGTGATGGAGACGGGAGGGATGAAAGGCAGAAAGCAAGAATTAACTAAAGCTGCACTGCATGCTTATTTGGCAAGTGGATTCGGTGTTCAAACTATCCATTCAGAATATGGAATGACAGAATTATTAAGTCAAGCTTATTCCAAAAGAGAAGGCATTTATGCTTGTCCACCTTGGATGAAAGTATTAGTAGCAGATGAATCAGATCCAATAGCTTTGAGTACAACAGGAAGGGGCGTTTTACATATAATCGACCTAGCAAATCATCATAGCTGTGCTTTTATTGCCACAGAAGATATTGGGGTAGTACATCCAGACGGAAGTTTCGAAGTAATTGGAAGGCTAGACCAAAGTGCAAGAAGGGGTTGTAGCTTACTAGTTGTTTAAAATCAATGCCTTCATAGAATCTATAAAAATAGAATTGATATTATAATTGTATATTCTTTTATCTGTCGCTTCTCTTTGTTTAACGATTAATAACTCACTTGCTCTTGTAGCCAATTTAAATTTCTGATTGATTCTTAAGAAATAGTCACTACGACTTTTATTTTGCGTGATGGTATCTTTTTGTTGGACCCCTATAATTTTATTGATTGCCTTGATGCTAATTTGTTCTTGCTTGATTTGACATTCATAGATAGCTTGAATTAATTCTTTCTCAACGGCAGTCAAAGCACTGTAAAAATTTTTATATAGGATCGATTGTATCTCGATAGGTGTTTTCTTTTTTTTGATTTTCTTATTATAAAAAGAATAAAGAAATATGACCAATAATGCAATAAAAATATTACCTAAGATAGGTCTTCCTGGTTCTATCATCTTTAATATAGTGCCAATGAAACTATTTGAATAAATAGGTTGTGCATTAGTATCAATAAAGTCTTTACTATTTAAATCAATCGATTCATATTGTAATACGCCATTATCTTCAATTCGTAATAAGTAAAACTTTTTGCCCATTACAAATTGGAACCAATTGTAGATTTCAAGTCTACACTTTTTTGTAAAAGTTCTTTTAATCCTGGTGTAATTTTACCTAAATTTTGCCATTTTTTTTCTTTGAAGTCAAATACTCGGCAGGTGTCGGAAAAAGTGTTATTAAGTGAATACGGAAAATCTATTTGATCAATTGAATTAGATAAATATAATTTACTATTTAACTGGTCTAAATAATATATGATACCCTTATCAGGGCTTTGATATACGAAGACGCCTTTTTTTGTGCCAAAAAGTTCCCACTCATGAGTTTTGTTACTAAAAAAGGTAAAATAGTCTTTGATTTTCCAAAACCCTATACCACCAAGCTTAAATAGGGTGTCCTTGTAAATAAAGTTAATACTTCCAAAATTTGATCCTGTGTGAAATGTTGAATCTAATCTAATCAATTCATAAGCTCCCTTTGCTTTTTTTTGTATTTGATAGAGCCTTCCAGATCCCATTAATACCAAATAAATTTGTCCCTTTCTTTTTAAAAGACTTACTCCATTGGCAAATTTAGTGGATACTCCAAATCTCAAATTTTCTTTAAATAAATCTAGGCTAAGGTCATTGACAGAATCTGAAGTGATAAAGTCTAAAAGTGCATGCTCTGCGGGTGAAAAGGGTTTAATTGTTTGTTCTGCTTGCCCAAAACTGTTCAATTGAACAATAATGGATAAAATAAAAATGATACCAAGTTTTCGAAGCATGATTCAAAATTATATAAATAATTTATATAAAAATTATATTATGCAAATATTATTGAATTTAATAATTTATTAATATATAAATACTTATAAATAATCAAATTAAATGCAAAAAAGTATTTTCAATAAAATATTGTCATTGGATTCTCATCACACAAGGAGC
>RFSD01000179.1 GCA_009924165.1 Chitinophagia bacterium
AAACAAATTGATTTGACCATTGCTTCTTCAGGTAAAACTGCAGAACAATTAAAATTTACAAGTAACTCATTTTCTTCTCATTTTGTAAAAGTAGCCGTGGTTTGTAGATAAGCCAGATGTAAATATGAATGCTATTGGTGCAAAAGGAATTGGTGAAATTGCTTTAATTGGTTTTGCAGCTGCTGTAACCAACGCAGTGTACAATGCCACTGGAAAAAGAGTAAGGGATTTACCTATTACGCCTGCTAAACTTGGATTTAAGGCAAAAGTGTAATACATGAAATACTTTAAGATATTATATGTTCAAGTTTTAATAGGGATTATTTTAGGTATTGTTGTAGGCCTTTTATTTCCTGCGTTTTTTCAAACAGGTAAAATAATCAGTGATGTTTTTATTAACTTAATAAAAATGGTCATTGCGCCGATTATCTTTTTCACAGTTGTTTTAGGCATTACTGGGGCTGGAAACATGAAGAAGGTAGGCAGGGTTGGAGGTAAAGGGATTATTTACTTTGAAATTGTTTCTACAATTGCTTTATTGATTGGATTAGTAGTGGGCACTTTTATTCAACCTGGTAAGGGCGTTGTTTTAGCAAATACAAATACTGAAAAAGTAGCTGCCTATGTAGATCAAGGGAAAGAAATGAATTGGGTAGACTTTTTTACACATATCGTTCCAGATAATATCATTAGCGCATTTGCTAAGGGTGATATTATACAAATTTTATTTTTTAGTATTTTTTTCGCAGTTGGCTTAATGATGATTAAGAAAGGCAATGAAGGGATTATCAATACATTTGATGTCATTAATAAAGCCTTATTCAATATTTTACATATTGTCATGAAATTGAGTCCTATTGGAGCTTTTGGCGGAATGGCGTATACAATGGGTAAATTTGGAATTGGAAGTTTATTGATTTTAGGAAAGTTCATGCTCACTTTTTATTGCACGGTTTTAATTTTTATTTTTTTGATTCTAAATGGTATCATGCGCTACTATGGTTTTAGTTTGATCAAATTATTAAAATACCTGAAAGAAGAAATTTTTATTGTCATAGGTGCAAGTAGTAGTGAAGCGGTTTTACCTTCTGTCATGGAAAAATTAGAACAAGCAGGATGCGAAAAATCTGTGGTTGGATTAATTATTCCAACTGGCTATAGTTTTAACCTTGATGGGACTTCTATTTATTTAAGTATGGCCATTATATTTTTAGCTCAAGTATTTGACATTGAGTTTTCTATAGCACAACAACTAACTATTTTTGGAATTTTACTCATTACAAGTAAAGGTGCTGCTGGAGTTACAGGGAGTGGGTTTATTGTATTAGCCTCTACTTTAACTGCTATCAAAGTCATCCCCCTTGAAGGTCTAGCTTTACTCATTGGGGTAGACCGTTTTATGAGCGAAGCCAGATCTGTCACCAATTTTATTGGCAACGCAGTAGCTACGGTGGTTATTTCTAAACATGAAAGGGCGATAGATATGGATACCTTTAAGAAAGTAGTTGGCGTTTAATTTAAAACCCAGCTCCTTTATAACTTATATCCGTCGTCTGCTACTAATTGCGCACAGATTGTTCTTCTTGCTTCCTTAGTATTATATGGATCCACTTTTGTGAATCGCTTTAAGCCAATATGCATCATGCGTAATTCATCTCCATCTGCAAAACTATTCAATGCATCTTTACCTGCTTTATTGATTGCATCTGCAGCATCATAGATATATGTTTTTACAATCGCAGTTTGCACAGCTAGTTCGGCTTCTGATTTTGTTTTACTTAATTTCTCTAACCTTAACAAAGCAGATTCAGCATGATACGTAATGATAGACATATCTGCAATATTCATTAGGATTTCTTGTTCTTTACTCAAGGTCATCATTAATTTTTGTACTGCTGCGCCTGCTACCATCAAAATACATTTCTTAAAATTAGCAATTGCTTTATGTTCTTTTGCAAATGGTGCATCGTCTTCGTCACCAAAATCTGGGATACTCATTAATTCTTTTTGCACATTCATTGCTGGACCCATTAGATCTAACTGACCTTTCATAGCTCTTTTTAATACCATGTCCACTGTTAGTAAACGATTGATTTCATTGGTGCCTTCGTAGATTCTATTGATTCTACTATCGCGGTATGCTTTTGAAATTTCATACTCATCACT
>RFSD01000180.1 GCA_009924165.1 Chitinophagia bacterium
GACTTTAATAATTCATTGCCATACTCAAATCGGTTGGTGCCTTCGTGTGCACCATAAGATGCTAACTCCGCCATATTTGGTGCGCGGAACCCACGAGCGATATTAAACTTTAAAGTCACTTTATCACTTAGGTCATGCGCTACACCAATCGCTCCCGAAATATTTTTAAACTGTTTATTACTTTCTACTGGATTATATAATGCAATACAAGCCATCCCCGGAGGACATACAAATTGTGCAGGGTTGATATAGTTCATATACTTTTGATCATAGCGCAATCCTCCACTCCAACTTGTTTTATCTGTGCGCTTTTGTGTGTAGTAAAATGCACCAATGTCAAAGCTGGTATAGTCTGGCACCAAAGCTTCCTCACCTCTATTGGTATTGGTTTGTCGCATCCCATTCACACCAAATGTATTCTTCCAATTATTTTTTTCTGCTTGTAAATATTGTACTGAGTAGTTGAATGTTTTTAAATCAAAAAATAATTCTTTTTCATCTAAGTCTAATACATTACCAAATTCCATTCTTTGGTTTCTTTGTAATCCAAAGGTGGCTTTCAGTCTATCATTACCAAGTTTAATATTATTATCTAAGGTGTATTTGGTATGTTCAATTTTTTGCATCGGTGCGCGCGGTGTAAACCATTTTTCCTCTGCAGCGTCCACAACCACTTCGGCTGCGATACCGCCTACATCCTTCATCATCACAAAACGACCCTCTGCATCACGATCTCCTTCTACCACCCCTAGGTTTTGTGAAAAATTACTGAAAGACAATTGTGAATAGCCCCAATTTTTTTCAATGCCTATATATCCACCACCATTGCGTTCTAAAAATCTTGAGTTAAAGACAGTACCGTCGTATTTGTTTTTATAATCGCCTGCGTTCTTTGCACTATAATTGATGCCCCAAATAAATCCTTTTTTATTACCTGCAAGATCAAAGTGGTTACCCATCATTCGATTATTGGTTTGGTAATTGGAAAATACATTTCCTTTGATCACCCCTTCGCTCACTGGTACATTAGAAATAATATTGATCACCCCCGACAAGGCATCCGATCCGTAAATCAAGGATGCAGGCACTTTCAACACTTCGGTTCTGTTCACATTGTATTCATCTATTTCAATACCATGTTCATCGCCCCATTGCTGGCCCTCTTGTCTTATACCATCATGCATCACCACCACTCGGTTGTATCCAAGACCACGAATGACTGGTTTTGAAATCGCTGGCCCAGTTGAAATCTGTGATACCCCAGGTACTTTAGATAAGGCGTCTATTAAATTACTAGACACCCCACGGAATAGTTCGTCTTTTTTTATAATAGTCACCGGTGTTGGGGTACGTCTTGTAGAAGTTGCTCTTAAAAAACTAGTGACAATCACATTACCACCTTCTAATACCGAACTATTTAAATAAAAATCTTTTGTGGTGTTATTTTGCAACTTGATATTTTCTACATCTGTGGCATAGCCCATATAACTAATCTCCAACACATGCGAGCCTTGTTCTATATTGATTGTGAAGATGCCCTCTTTATTTGTAAGAGTGCCTTTTTTAATTTCTGGAAGATACACACTTGCACCGGCTAATGTTTTACCTGTTGCTTTATCAAATACTTTTCCTGTTAAGGTAAATTGTTGCGCTATTGCGGCGTTTGTGAAACCGAATCCTATACTCATTAAGAGTAGAGCTAATACATATTTTTTCATGACAATTAGATTGTACTATTTTATTGTAATTCTTTTCATTCAATTGTATGAATAATCTATTCATACATCAAATTAGATGCTATATCAACTTTTAGTCAATATTAGCTTTAACAATAAAAAGCAGGGGGGCCTCGAGAGTCAGAAACGATAGCGTATTGGGCAATTGGCGCTGCTACAAAATTTGTATTACGTGCTTTTGCAATAGTAGGTGTAGCTATTTCAATACTAAAATCATAGTCCACAAAAGGGGTCGTAGCTACCTGAAAATCAAAAGTACAATGCAGTTCTGTTTTTTCAATTTGCTCAATAGGCAAATCCTTATGAACAGAACAGCTATTTGGATCGATATGTTTGGCAACTAAATCGTGAATCGATTTTTGTGGCGTGATGCTAAACGCAAATACCACTAGCATCGCTAGCGCAAGAAATTGCTTAAAGGTTTTG
>RFSD01000019.1 GCA_009924165.1 Chitinophagia bacterium
GTGAGTGGTGTGGCTAAAAATGAAAGTACCATTCCGCCATTTGCTAATTTAATTACACTGCCTCAGTTTTTACTGGCGGGCACTTTCTTTTCAATTGATGCCTTTCCAAAATGGCTTCAACCTTTTTGTAATATTTTACCATTAACACATTTTAATAATGCGATGCGTGAAATAGCTTTTGAGGGTGCAAATTTATTTTCAGTAGGAAATGAAATCGCCATACTCTTTGCATGGATCTTCATTGTGTATGCTGCTGCGTACAAAATTTTTAAATGGGAATAACATGAAACTAATCCGTTTTGCCTTGATAAGTGTTTTAGTTATTAGCATTTTGATCACTGCCATAGCAAGCTTATTTCCATCGGTTGTCATTACATCCCGGGCGGTGGAAGTCAATGCATCCAAATTACAAATTCAACATTGTGTAAAAAATTTATCCGCTTGGAAAGGCTGGATGAGTGATTGGCAAGACCAATCTGTGATGGTGCAGGATAGTATTGCACAAGTTGGCACGCAAACTATCAAAATGCTTTCAAGTACCGATAGCACCGTGCATTTGCAATGGGTAGCGACCGGACAAGCGCCTTATCAGGTTCAAATAGAATGGCTGCCTTTAAAAGAGGGCACTTATGTAATTCATTGGTCCTTTGAGCAACATGTAAAATGGTATCCTTGGGAAAAATTTCAGACTTTACTCAATGAGAAGGTCTTGGGTGCAAAGATGGAAGAAGAATTACAGCATTTGACAGCTTGCATTTTATCCACCTCGACCCCTTAAGTATTCAATATTTCTTTTGATCCCTTTTAATTTTGACCTCAGTAAAGGGGATTTTTTAAACCTTGCTTTAAAACTAGTTTCTTCCATTTCGAGCCATGCATCTTTGGACATGCTTAATAAGCCTTCAATAGGTTTAAATTTTGCTTCTTGGTGCGGATGACTAAATCGATTCCAAGGACATACATCTTGACAAATATCACAACCAAATGCCCAATCTTGATAGGCCCTATCAGAACCTGTTTCGATGGTTTGTTTTTTCAATTCAATGGTGTAGTAACTAATACAATGATTGGCTTCAATTGTTTTATTAGGCAAAATGGCTTGTGTAGGACAAGCATCAATACATTTGGTACATGTACCACAATAATCTTTTGCAATGGGTTGGTCATAAACACATTCAAGGTCTACAATCAAACTAGCAATAAAAAAATAGGAACCTTTTTTTGGTTGAATTAAATTGCCATTTTTACCTATCCATCCTGCACCGGAAAGCCAAGCCCAGGATCGCTCTAAGACTGGAGCGGAGTCTACAAATCCTCTACCCTCAATAGGGCCAATTTTTTGTCGAAGTGCATCCAACATCTCATTCAATGAAAGCTTAATGACTTCATGGTAATCTTGGCCGTACGCATATTTAGCAATTTTCGGAAAGCCATCTGGTTGTTCCTGTTCGGGGTAATAATTTTTTAAAAAAGTTATGACAGATTTTGCTCCAGGCACTAATTTTTTTGGATTGATTCTTAAGTCAAAATGTTTTTCCATGTACTGCATATCCCCATGAAAACCTTTCGCAAGCCATTGCTCTAATCTAAAAGCATCCTCAGTTAACTCTTTGGCTTCTGCAATACCACAGAAGTCAAATCCATGTTGCAATGCAAGCTCTTTAATTATCTGTGTGTGCCTAAATTGGTTCAATCTTCAAGATTCATTGAGTGAAAAAAACGATGTGCAGTTGGCGCAATTAAAATGCCAATACTTGATATAAAAACAACGCCGCTAAAAATCGCATAAAAAGAAGAAAATAATTTTCCTGCATTGGTTTGAATCGTGACAACTGGTCCCATACCACTCAAAATCATAGAGGCGTTGTGCAATGCATCTATCCAACTCATTGGCCCTAAAAATTTATATCCAAGTATACCAATCATCAAGGATGCGCCTAAAATACAAATCGTTTTAAAAAGGTTCGATAAAACACGCTTATAGTAAATATTTGAAGATGCTAGTGGTTGGCTCTTGTGTTCGTAATTAGGTAAGAATAAATTTCTTTTAGGTGCCATCTTAGTGCTTTTTGTTATCTTATGTAAAATTAGCAGAAAAAGCAATGTATGACTGACTTTATTACGCTTTTTTAAGATGCATTAAGACATAATTGCTGAATTATAGGTGTGGCTTTCTATTTGCGGATATAAAGTAAATACTAAAACAAGTTATATGAATTTAAATCAATATACCATCAAAGCGCAGGAGGCCATTCAAGCTGCACAGCAGTTGGCTTATAATAACCAACATGCGAACATTGAAACAGCGCACTTATTAAAAGTCATTCTTGGAGACAAGGACAGTCCAACTGATTTTTTATTGAAAAAAAATAATGTACAACCTAGTTGGGTTTTGCAAAAACTAGATGCTTTATTTGAAAAACTACCAAAACAACAAAGTGGTGAACCTGCCTCTGCATTGAGTAGAGATTTAAATGCAGTTTTATTAAAATCAACCGCTTCTTTGAAAGATTTTGGGGACGACTTTGTAACAGTGGAGCATTTAATTGTGGGTATCCTTCAAGTGAATGATGCTGTTGCAAAAATTTTAAAAGATGCAGGCTTGACAGAGAAAGGATTAAAAACTGCAATCACAGAATTAAGACAGGGGGAAACAATTAAGTCCGCCACTCAAGAGACACAGTTTCAAGCATTGAATAAATATGCAAAGAATTTAAACGAGATGGCCAACAAAGGTAAATTAGATCCTGTGATTGGTCGTGATGACGAAATACGAAGAACATTGCATATCCTAACCAGAAGAAGCAAGAACAATCCAATTTTAGTGGGTGAGCCTGGTGTTGGTAAAACAGCGATTGCAGAAGGATTGGCGATGCGTATTGTGAATGGGGATGTACCCGAAAATTTAAAGTCAAAAATTATTTATGCTTTAGACATGGGGCTATTGATTGCTGGAGCAAAATACAAAGGTGAATTTGAAGAACGATTAAAAGGGGTCATTAAAGAAGTTACTAGTAGTGATGGGGATATTATTTTATTCATTGACGAAATTCATACACTCGTTGGTGCTGGTGGAGGTGATGGCGCCATGGATGCTGCCAATATTTTGAAACCAGCATTGGCAAGAGGAGAGTTAAGGGCCATTGGTGCAACCACTTTAAACGAATACCAAAAGTTTTTCGAAAAGGATAAAGCATTGGAAAGAAGATTCCAGAAAGTCATGATTGATGAGCCTTCAAAAGAAGATGCCATTTCTATTTTAAGAGGTTTAAAGGAAAGATATGAAACGCATCATCATGTACGCATTAAGGACGAAGCGATTGTGGCTGCTGTAGAACTTTCTTCGAGGTATATTACAGATCGTTTTTTACCAGACAAGGCCATTGACTTGATTGACGAAAGTGCTGCTAAGCTTAGATTAGAGATGAATTCTATGCCAGAAGACTTGGATACTTTACAACGTCAAATTAGACAATTAGAAATTGAAAGAGAAGCCATTAAGCGTGAGAACAATCCGGATCAATTAAAACAATTGAATGTAGAAATAAGTAATTTATTGGTGCAACAAGATACCCTCACTGCAAAATGGAAAGTAGAAAAAGAGTTGGTTGATAAAGTGCAGGATGCCAAAGGTAAAATGGAGCAATTAAAGCAAGCTGCAGAAGTGGCTGAGCGTAATGGAGATTATGGACAAGTAGCTGAAATTCGTTATGGAAAATTAAAAGAACAAGAAACCTTGTTATTGGAATGCACCAATCAGTTAAATGATTTAGGCGAAGAAGGCAAACGTTTAATGAAAGAAGAAGTGGATGCAGATGACATTGCAGAGAACATTGCAAAAGCAACAGGCATACCCGTGCATAAAATGATGCAATCTGAAAGAGAAAAATTAATGTATTTAGAAACGGCTTTACATGAAAGGGTAGTAGGACAAGAAGAAGCCATCACAGCAGTTTCAGATGCCATTAGAAGAAGCAGGGCTGGATTACAAGATCCGAAGAAACCAATTGGTTCATTCATCTTTTTAGGTACAACTGGAGTTGGTAAAACAGAATTAGCAAAAGCATTGGCTAATTATTTGTTTGATGACGATAGTATGATGACAAGGATTGATATGAGTGAGTACCAAGAAAAACATACGGTGTCAAGATTAGTGGGTGCGCCTCCAGGTTATGTAGGCTATGAAGAAGGTGGACAGTTGACGGAATCGGTGCGTCGAAAACCATATAGTGTGGTGCTCTTAGATGAAATAGAAAAAGCGCATCCAGATGTTTGGAATATTTTATTACAAGTGTTGGATGATGGAAGATTGACAGACAATAAAGGGAGGGTGGTTAATTTTAAAAATACCATCATCATCATGACAAGTAATATTGGTAGTCATTTAATTCAGGATGCATTTGAAGAAGTAACAGATCAAAATTTAGAAGAAAAAACTGCATTAGCAAAAACAGAAGTGATGGATTTGCTAAAACAAACCATCCGTCCTGAATTCTTGAATAGGGTAGACGATATCATCATGTTCGCTCCATTATTGAGAAAGCAGATGGCTTCGATTGTTCAAATTCAATTGAAACAGTTAAAGTCCCTGGTGGCTGAAAACGGCATGCAAATTGAGTTTACAGATTACCTAGTTGAATATCTATCAGAACAGGGCTTTGATATGCAGTTCGGTGCAAGGCCTTTAAAGCGCTTAATTCAAAAATTGGTTGTAAATGAATTGAGTAAGCAAATTTTAAGCGGCGCAATAGATAAGTCCAAAAAAGTCTTAATTGATATTTTTGACGGGGTAGTTGTCTTTAGGAACGAGGGATAGTTTTTGAAGTATTGAATTGTACTTGTATATTTGACGGATAGGCAAATTTGCCCTATCCGTCAATTTATTTTATGGCAAACACAAAGAAGGCAGCAGTTGGTTTCATATTTCTCACATTGGTGATTGATATTGTGGGCCTTGGCATTATCATTCCGGTTATTCCACAATTGATTAAAGGTTTGTTGCATACCGATGATTTAAGTAAGGCTTCTTTGTATGGCGGATGGATGACTTTTTTATATGCGACTATGCAATTCATTTTTGCACCATTCATTGGAAGTTTAAGTGATAAATATGGGAGAAGGCCTGTGCTTTTGATTTCATTATTTGGTTTTGGATTGGATTATTTATTCTTGGCATTTGCACCATCTATTCTTTGGTTATTCATAGGTCGTACTATTTCAGGTATCACAGGTGCAAGTGTAACGACTGCATCGGCTTATATGGCGGATATCAGTGATGATTCAAATAGAGCTCAAAATTTTGGTATGATTGGTGCTGCCTTTGGAATAGGTTTTATTATTGGACCTATGCTAGGTGGATTTTTAGGAGAAATTGGGCCTAGATTGCCATTTTTTGTTGCTGCATCATTAGCCTTGTTAAATGTGGTTTATGGGTATTTTGTCTTACCTGAGTCCTTACCATTGGAAAATAGAAGGGCTTTTGATTGGAAGAGATCAAATCCTTTAGGTTCTTTAGTGCATTTAAAAAAATATCCTGCAGTATCAGGTTTGATTTTTGCGCTGGTCTTTATTTATTTAGCTGTTCATGCAGTTCAGAGCAATTGGAGCTTTGCCAATATGGAGAAATTCAAATGGTCTCCAAAGATGATTGGCCTATCCTTAGGGATGGTTGGACTTTTGGTAGGCTTAGTTCAAGGCGTTTTAATTCGTTATATCAATCCAAAAATCGGTAACGAGAAATCGGTGTATTTTGGTATTGCTTTATATGCAATGGGTTTGATCTTATTTGCTTTTGCAAGTAGCTCATGGATGATGTTTGTATTTTTAATCCCTTATTGTTTGGGTGGTATTTCTGGACCTGCATTGCAGGCATTGATTTCTGTCCATGTGCCCAAAAATGAGCAGGGTGAATTGCAGGGATCATTAACAAGTATCATGAGTGTGACTTCCATTGCAGGGCCATTGATCATGACCAGTTTATTTGCCTATTTTACCAAGCCTGGTAATCCTATTTATTTTCCTGGAGCTTCTTTTTTAATGGGTGCAATATTTATGATCATTAGTGCTGTGATTGCCTATACCGTATTAAAGGGAGAAACTAAGTCAATTAAGGCTTAGAGTCCTTTACTGTTGTTATATTTGTGGCTCAATAAAGGCCAATATATGTCTCCATTAATGCAACAGTTAGAAGCAACTGCAGGGTTTATTCAGTCAAAAATTTCTACCAAGGCAAACACTGCTATCATTTTAGGTAGTGGTTTGGGAAATCTTTCTAGTGTAATAGAAGCAGATTTTAGTATACCCTATAGCGAAATACCAAATTTTCCAGTGAGTACCGTTGAGGGTCATAAAGGAAGGTTGATTTTGGGGACATTGAATGGTAAAAAAGTTTGGGTCATGGAAGGTCGTTTCCATTTCTACGAAGGGTATACTGCTGAGCAAGTTGTATTTCCAATCCGCGTATTAAAATTACTAGGGGTAGAAAATCTTTTATTGTCAAATGCCGCTGGAGGTGTCAACAAGGCTTATGAGGTGGGGGATTTAATGATCATCAAAGACCATATTAGCTTCTTTACACCCAACCCTTTATTGGGGAAAAATGAGCCTGCTCTTGGCACGCGTTTTCCTGACATGAGCGAGCCTTATGCCAATACGTTTATTGAAAAAGCTAAACAAATTGCAGCAGCAAATCAAATTAAAGTGCACGAAGGGGTTTATGTAGGTGTGACTGGTCCAACTTTTGAAACAAGAGCAGAATATCAATTGATCAAGATTTCAGGTGGAGATGTAGTGGGTATGAGTACAGTGCAAGAAAATATTGCCGCAGTGCATTGTGGCATGAAAGTTTTTGCAATGAGTGTGGTAACCGATTTAGGTATTAGAGAAGACAATAACGTCATCACACACGAAGAAGTATTGGCAGCAGCGAATGCAGCTGAACCTTTATTAACAGTAATTTTCAGTGCATTGGTAAAAGAAATCGCTGCTTAAAGCATTTTTTTCATTGCACTATCATAATTTCTAATATGAGTACTAAGCGTATTTTATTCATCTGCAGTTTTACAAGCTGTCTATTTTTTGGACAGTTGAGTGCACAGAACATGCGCTTTAATTCATTTGGTGGCGGGGGAGGAGGTGCAACTGACTCTTTACAAAAAAGAGACAAGGCCGAAGATTCAATAGCAATTTATTATCGATTATACAATAGCTTGGCCATTCGGAATATGGATACAACTGTAAATGATTTCTTTTCAAAATTCATTCTACCTTATAGCAATTATCATCTTGGTAATTTAGGTAATGCTAGTAAATCCTATTTGTTTAATCCATTGCAGAGAGGAGGATGGGATGCTGGTTTTAGATCATACGAAGTTTACAATTATACATTAGAACAAACACCATTCTATCAAACCACTAAGCCTTATACTGAATTAGGATATTTATTGGGAGGGAAAGGAGAACAATTGATAGAATTATTACATACCCAAAATAAAACCAAGCAATTTAATTATTCTTTTGCCTATCGTTTTAGCAACGCACCAGGAAATTTAAAAAACCAACATGCGAACTTGAATAATATGCGCATTACTGCTAATTATCAATCTAAACGTAAGCGGTATGCTTCTTATTGGGTCATGTTATTGAATAAATCTGCGTCTTCTGAAAATGGAGGATTAGTAAACAGTAATTTAATTGACAGTCTTTCTTTAAATAACCCCTACGAGCTAGAAACAAGATTAGGTATCAGTGGTGTATCATTTAGAAATCCATTCAATACCAGTATTGCCACTGGTACAACCTATAAGGAGCAAAATTTTGTCTGGAAGCAGACTTATGATATTGGACAAAAAGATTCAATTGTTAAAGACACGGTGACCACTTATTTATTTTATCCTAGGCTCAGATTCCAAAATGAAATAAAATACCAATCCAACCAATTTGCTTTTGCCGATGCGAATCCTTTGGCGCTCAATTATGATCAGTACTTTAATTACAAATTGCCAGTGGGACAGACCATGTTGTTTAAAGATCAATGGAAAAGATTCACGAATGAATTTAGCTTAGTATCTTTTCCTGAAAAAACCAATCCTAATCAATTTCTTCAAGTTGGACTTGGATACCAACAATTGAATTTTAAAGACACCCTTTTAAGTTGGTCCAATCATGATATATATGGACTCGGTGTTTATAAAAATAAAACCAAGAACCTTCGTTGGGATATTCAAGCATCTGGAAAATTATTTTTGAATGGTTATCATGCAGGAGATTACGAAGCATTATTTTCTTTGACGAGTGTATTCAATAAAAAAGGGGATCAGGTTGCTTTGTGGTTGCAAAATTCAAACCGTACACCTTCCTTTAATCGTCTTGGTATCACCGCATTTCCAATTTCCAAATTAAGTACTATTGATAAAGAAAATATTATAGAGCTTGGTGCAATGTGGGATCAAAAAAGCCGTGGTTTAACTGCCTCGTTTCAGTACAAACTCATTCAAAACTTTCAATATTTTGGTTCAGGATATCAACCGCTAGTGTATGATAAGGCATTGAGTTATATTAAGGGTACGGTATCCAATCAATTAAAATTAAGTACTCATTGGAATTGGTACAATGAGCTAAGCCTGCAGTTAGTAGATCCCAACGCGCCATTGCATTTGCCTGTTATTTTCACCAGACAGCGCCTTGCATTTGAGGGCAATTTCTTTAAAAACTTATTCTTATCTACTGGCTTAGAATTGATTTATCATAGCGCTTTCCAACCCGACGCATATATGCCACTCACAGGACAGTTCTACCTGCAAGATCAATTTACTACCAACAATAGGCCTATTGCCAATGCATTTTTAAATTTCAGGATTAAAAGATTCAAAGGATTCATACGCATGGAGCAATTGAATACCTTGTTAGCTACTAGTAATCAATTAGGTACACGTTACCAATTTACTGCGCCAAATTATCTAGGCACAGGGACTTGGCTAAGGGTTGGAATTTGGTGGAATTTTATCAATTAGTACTACCTTTGTATAGTGAAGCAATTTCTGACTATCCTACTTTTATTTGTTTACAGTTTTTCAAGCATTGGAGCAACTGTAAAAGCGCATATTTGTGCTGGAAAAGTTCAAAGATGTTTTTGTGGTAAGGCATCAAAAAACAAGTCATCTAAAAAAGATACATGTTGTGCAGAAAAAATAAGTTTTGTTAAAAAGCAAGATCTGCATCAATTAACTGAGTTTCAAGCAATCAAAAAGAGCTTGCCTCTAACAACTATTCCTATTTTTAGATTTACATACACAGTTCCTACTGTAGTTGTAAAGCATATTTTCATTCGAGCGAATTCCAAGAAGGGGCTGTTATTTACTGGTCCGCCAATCTATGCACTAGATTGTCTTTATTTAATTTGATTTTTACCTATTTATGATGAAGGAGTCGACAATATTTCATTGCTGTCTTCATTCTATTTCCGTTTCTAGTATTTAAAAATCAAATTAATTATATGAAAAAAATTATTCTATTTTCTGGCTTTATAATGGCCATTGTTTTCTCTGCAAATGCTCAAACTGCAACTAAATTAAAAGTTTCAGGTAATTGTGGTATGTGTAAATCAAGTATCGAGAAAGCTGCAAAAACAGCAGGTGCAACCACTGCAAATTGGGATATGGATGCGAAGCTATTGACATTGATCTTCGATGGCAAAACTAATCTAGACAAAATCGAAACTGCGATTGCTGCTATTGGGTATGATACTGAGCATAAAACAGCAACAAAAGCATCTTATGATGCATTGCATGAATGTTGTAAATATGACCGTTCGTCAGCTCAAGTTGCAGAAATCAAGAAGGTAACCCTTGTGGCTTCTGGTTTAACTTGTTCTATGTGTTCTAAAGCAATTTTTAAAGCTTTATCTAAATTAGACTTTGTAGAAGATGTGAAAGTTGATATTGAAAAGTCAATGTATATTCTAGCTTTTAAGTCTGGTAAAAAAGTAGAGATAGATCAAATCAAATCAGCAGTAACAGATGCAGGATTTAGTGTACAAAGTTTGGTATATGAATAGTCGATCACTATAATTGGATTTTTCGGATCGATGAATGCACCATTTAATTCACTAAAAAAACCAACAAAATGACAAATAATAGCCTATTCATAAGCTTGGATTGCCTATTTTTTAATGCTTTACCTATAAGAAAACATCATAATTAATGTTTAACTTTAAAAGATTAAAATTCATTCGTTTTGTTGAGTAAGAAATTAAATTATGCTATCAAGAATTATACAGTTCTCAATTAAGAATAAACTAGTTATTCTTTTAGGAGTTTTTGCGTTGATATTAGGAGGAGTTTATTCCATTTCTAAATTACCTATTGATGCCGTTCCGGATATTACCAATAATCAGGTATTGATTATTACCTCTGTTCCAAGTGCTGGTGCGCCGGATGTAGAACGATTGATCACCGTGCCAATTGAACAGGCAACAAGGAATATTCCTGGAATGATTGAGCAAAGGAGTTTTTCTCGATTTGGATTGAGTCTAGTGACCTTGGTGTTCAAGGATGATATGGATATTTACTGGGCAAGACAACAGGTTTCTGAAAGATTAATTACCGTTAAGTCTCAAATGCCCGAGGGCATGGGCATCCCAGAACTTGGTCCTTTAACTACAGGATTAGGGGAGATTTATCAATATGTTTTAAGAACCAAAAAGGGGTATGAAGGAAAGTATAGTTTGATGGAATTAAGAACGATGCAAGATTGGATTGTTCGTAAGCAGTTATTAGGAACCCCTGGGGTGGCTGATGTGAGTAGTTTTGGTGGCGCAGTAAAACAATTTGAAGTAAGCGTGAATCCAGAATTATTAAAGCAGTATGATTTATCAGTGAATGATATTTATACTGCTTTAAACGATAACAATCAAAATGCGGGGGGCGCTTATATTGAACATGGACCAAATGTTTTATTTATAAGGACAGAAGGGATGGTGGATAGTTTGGATCAGATTGGAAGTATCCCTGTTAAGACTTTATCAAACGGGATACCCCTTTTAATTAGAGATATTGCAGAAATTAGACTTGGAGAAGCAACAAAATTCGGAGCCACTACTTTCAATGCAGATGGTGAAGTTGCCGGTGCAGTAGTTATGATGTTGAAGGGAGAAAATAGTAAGCAAGTCATTGCGGACATTAAAACTAAGATAGCCACCATTCAAGAGACCATGCCAGAAGGAGTTGTCATAGAGCCTTTTTTAGACCGAACAAAAATGGTTGATAACGCCATTGGTACCGTCTCAAAAAATTTATTGGAAGGGGCATTGATCGTGATTTTTATATTGATTTTATTTTTAGGTAATTTAAGAGCTGGATTGGTCGTGGCATCTGTCATACCACTAGCTATGTTATTTGCATTTATATTGATGCATCTTTTTGGTGTGAGTGGAAACTTGATGAGTTTAGGTGCATTGGATTTTGGCTTGCTTGTAGACGGGGCAGTCATTATAGTAGAAGCAGTATTGCACCAATTGTACCATAGTTCAAAAAAAGGGCAGTACAATCAATTGAATAAGACTGAAATGAATTCAATTGTGGGTCAGGTATCAAATAAGATGATGGGCGCTGCTGCATTTGGTCAAATTATTATTTTAATTGTCTATCTCCCTATCTTATCCTTAACAGGTATTGAAGGAAAGATGTTTAGACCAATGGCACAAACAGTTTCATTTGCATTAATTGGCGCATTTATTTTATCCATTACCTATGTGCCAATGATGAGTGCATGGGTATTGAATAGAAATAGAGTGCAAAAAGAAACAATGACCGACAAGTTCATCCAAAAGATAGAAGCATTCTATGAGCCATTATTGATGAAAGCATTGAAGCTACCAAAGCAAATTGTTGGGTTAACGATTGCTTTGTTTATTGGGGCAATCATTTTATTGACCACATTAGGGGGAGAATTTATTCCAAAATTAGAAGAAGGCGATTTTGCAGTAGAAACAAGGGTTTTGAGCGGAGGTTCAATTAATACTACATTAGATGCAACACAAAAAGCATCCAAATTATTAATTGACCGTTTCCCTGAAATCGAAAAAATTGTGACAAAAATTGGTGCCGGAGAAATCCCAACAGATCCAATGACAATGGACGCGTCTGATTTGATGATTATTTTAAAGGATAAAAAAGAGTGGGTGTCTGCAGCTACATTTGATGAATTAGCAGATACGATGGGCAAAGTGATGTCACAAGTGCCAGGTCTTAGTTCTGGTTTTCAATATCCTGTTCAAATGCGATTCAATGAACTAATGACAGGATCAAGACAGGATGTTTCATGTAAAATTTTTGGTGAGAATTTAGATAGTTTATCAAAGTATGCAGCGTTGATGGGTAATATGATCAATCAAGTAGAAGGTGCAAAAGATTTATATACCGAAACGGTTACGGGCATTTCACAAGTTGTTGTACATTTTAATAGAACAGCCATTGCAAGGTATGGTGCAAATATCAAAGAAGTCAATCAAGTGATTCAATCTGCTTATGCAGGAGGCGTCGCGGGTAAAGTGTTTGAAGGAGATAGACGATTTGATTTGGTTGTTAGGCTAAATAATATTCAAAAGAAGGATTGGCAACAAATCAAAAATTTAATGGTAACAGTTGGGAATGGCAAACAGGTTCCATTGTACGAGCTTGCGGAAGTCAAGATGGAAGAGGGACCGTATCAAATACAAAGAGAGGACGCAGCAAGAAGAATTGTTGTAGGATTCAATGTAAGAGGAAAAGATGTGAAGACAGTAGTAACTGAGGTGCAAGAAAAAGTCAAAAAATCTATTCAGTTTCCTCCAGGATATTATGTTGTTTATGGTGGACAATTTGAAAATTTAGAACATGCAATAAGTCGTTTAAAAATTGCTGTGCCAGGTGCTTTATTGTTGATTTTAGTAATGTTGTTTTTTGCATTTAATAATATCAAGCATTGTTTATTGATTTTTTCAGCTATTCCTTTCTCTGCCATAGGAGGTATACTTGCATTATGGTTAAGAGGGATGCCATTTAGTATCTCAGCTGGGGTTGGATTTATTGCATTATTTGGTGTAGCTGTGTTGAATGGGATTGTATTATTAACAGAAATGAACAAATTATCGATGGAACCCAATAGAACAATTTCAGATATTATTGTCACAGCCACTAAGACAAGATTAAGACCTATTTTAATTACAGCAGCTGTAGCTTCTTTGGGCTTTATCCCTATGGCATTAAGTAATGGTGCTGGAGCCGAAGTGCAAAAGCCATTAGCCACAGTGGTGATTGGCGGATTATTATCAGCAACGCTTTTAACCTTATTCGTCTTACCTATTTTTTATCAATTATTTGAGAAAAAACGTTTAGGTCAAACTGCAATTGCTATTCTTTTTTGCATTATTGGTTTGAATGCAACTACTTTACAAGCACAGCAAGTAACCGTTAAAAAACCATTAGCAAAAGTGATTGAGCAGGCATTATTGGTTTCCCCAACTTTAAAAACAACCGAAGCACAAATCACTTATTATCAGACTTTATCAAAATCTAGTTTTGATCCAGCAAAATTGGCCTTTAGAGGTGAAATCGGAAATGTCAATAGTAGTTTAAATGATTCTAAATATGCAGTTGAGCAGGTATTTGATTTACCAAAAGTATATCAAGCACAAAAAAACTTAAATCTTTCAATCAGTCAAAATTATAAATATCAAGCAGTTTTAGATGAAAATATAATCAAACATGCTATTGAACAATTATACATACAATTACAATTTCAAGTTGCTAAGGGATTCTTATTAGGCCAGCTCGATTCAATCTACGCTAAACAATTGGCTACAGTGGATGCAAGATTTAAAGCGGGACAAGACAATGGATTGGAACAATTGAATATGCAGAACTGGGTAAGTCTGCACAAACAGTTAATGATACAAAATCAAAACGAGCAACTTGGATTACAAAAGCAGTTTGCCATTTTATTACAAGATCCATCCTTACTCATGCCAGCAGAAAGTTTGCAATTTGAACCTAAGTTATTAGATACTGTAGTTGATGCTGGCCATCCAATGAATTTGTTCTGGAAGCAAAAATTACATTCAGCAATCGCAGAGACAAACGTTGCTAAATCAAAAATATTACCTCAGGTTGCTGTTGGTTATACCAACCAAAGTTTTAGAATGAATCCAAATGATCAAAACAGGTACAATTCAGTGAACCTTGGTCTAAATGTCCCATTATTTAGAGCAGGATTAAAACAAAAGGTGAAAGCAAGTCAAGCGAATGAGACAGTCATGGTGCATGAAAAAGATAAAGCGATGCTTGATTTAAATATGCAAATTCAAAAAGCATGGTCCAATTATCAACAAACAATGGAATTATACCAGCATATTCAAAAAGGACTTATTCCTAATGCCACCAAGATGGCCAATATGGCAAATCTATCTTTTAAAGAAGGGCAAATAAGTTATATTGAATGGTCTAATGCAATGAGTCAAGTGCAACAAATACAAATGCAAGCTTTAGAGTCACTAGAATTATTTAATTTAAATCAATCCACATTGTATTATTTGTTGTCAAAATAATATATCAAATAGACTATCATGAAAACAATTTATTTCATCTTATTGACCACAATTATTTTAAGTAGTTGTGGCACCAATCCAAACTCAACCACGACTAAGCAAGACTCAGCCGCTGATATTGCATCTAATATGGTTCAATTAACCAAAGAACAAGCAAGTCTTGCTCAATTAGTAATCGCACCTATTCAGCAAGGAAAAATGAAAGGGATGACGCATCTAAATGGTGTCATAGATGTGCCGCCAACTGGTATCGCATCTGTTAGTATACCAATGGGAGGTTATATACAAGATATTAATTTAATACCTGGCACATTTGTAAAAAAAGGACAGGTATTGGCTACGGTGAAAGATCCAGCTTATGTTCAGTTACAAGAAAATTTTTTATCGACTAAGGCGAAGCTAAATTACTTGCAACAAGATTTGGATCGTCAAAAAGCATTGTTATCGCAAGAGGCAGTGAGTAAAAAATCTTTCCAACAAATACAAGCAGATTATAATACCAATACAATTCAATTAAAAGCCCTTTCTGAACAATTAAAGCTCATTAATATACAACCAGAAAACTTAACGACCGAAAAAATGTCAAGTTTGGTTCAATTAGTGGCACCTATTGCTGGATATATTAGTAAAGTCAATATCAATAGAGGTAAGTATGTTACTCCTTCGGATATCTTATTAGAAATCATCAATCCAAATGATATCCATGCTGCTATCACTATTTATGAAAAAGATATTGCAAATTTTAAGGTAGGCATGAAAGGAACAGTGACTTTAACACAGGATCCTTCCAAAAAATACCCTGTTACTGTTCTTACGGTTGCGCATAATATTAATGAAGATAAAACAGCGCTATTGCACTGTCATTTTGATAAAATACCAGCAAATGTATTACCAGGCATGTTTTTAACAGCAGATATGGTTGTTGAAACCAATGATGCTGTATTAATACCAATTGAATCGGTGCAAAGATTTCAAGGTAAAGATTATATTTTTATACAAAATGCAACAAATGTGTTTGAGGCTATCGAGATACAAGTAAATCAATCGAATGCAGCATTTGTGACTGTAAGTAATGCAGATGTGAATGCATGGATAGGGAAACAAATTGTGGTCAAAAATGCCTACAGCTTATTGGGTAAATTGATGAATAAGTCTGAATAATCATTTATACTTCAAAATAGCTAATACTGCCACCTATCCAGGTAGCAGAATTATTATAGCTCACCCCAATCATAGGGCCTTTACTAATTCTTGTTAAGTTATTGGTAGCCACATAACGACCTAATTGTTTATTCCAGAAATAAAACAATCTTATTTCTGCTTTTGAAGGACCAGATGGGGTTTCAATCACAGCGGCATAATTTACTTTCTTTTGTAGGATCCAATTTGCTGGATCATTGATTGCATTAATAGAATCAATAGTTGGATTTAGCATTACACCTTGACCTCCAAAAGAGAATAAAGGTTTACATATATATTCATCTAAATTCAATGAAGTCACTAGTTGATTATTTTTCCAATCTACTAATAGATGGGCTTCTGGAATAAATGGATGATTTAGTAGAGGTAATATAAATTTACTTATCCTAAAAAAATGATTAGGATGATTGACCCAATCTATATGCTCTACTTGTTCTAGTAATTTGAATTGTTGTATAAGAATTGGTGCTTGTTGCATCAATTCATCATACACCACACGATTATAGATACGTTCAATTTTAATTTCAACACCATCTTTTTGATAGAAAAGACTTTTATCTTTTAAGTAAATTTCTGAAAGACAAACAATTGGCACATTCAACCATGTTTCTGTCAGCAACAGGTCATGCCTTGTCTTTTGTTCAAAAGGTTTGATCTCTAATAAAATGGTATGCTTTGCCTGATCTCCAAGTACCATTGACCTAAAAAAGTCTAGGTAACTTGATTGGTTATAACCGTTTAAAAATGGAGAAAAGTTTTCAGGTAAATGATACACTTTTTCTAATGCTTGTGCTTGTAATAATTCAAAAGCGAATAAAGAAGGGAACCCCTGCAATTCAATTAATTGAGGCATTGTTTTTCCGTCTTGTCCTTCAGCAATCGCAAAGTCAATCACCATACATTCAGGTAAACTTGATTCATTTGGGATATGCAACGCTTTAGGAAGTGCATTTGTTGTCTTAGATGGGAAGGAAGGTTTTGTAATGAATTCACAGATGTAATCTCCAGCATCCATTAATTGCGCTTTGAAAAATCGATCTATAAAAACAGGGGTTTCTGCAATTCTAAATGGAATAGGATCTTTAAATGGTTCATTCAAAATAGCAAGGTATGCTTGATACTTTGCTTCTGTAAATTGCTCGTTGAATGCTGCTCTAATTGCTGAAATCATACATGCAACATTTGGTTCAAAAAGTTAGGAATAAACCTACTACAAGTATGTTTGATTTTTGAATCTTCTTCTAAGGATTGGATAATTTGATTCCATTTTTCTTGACTGAAGTCTTCAACGACTGCAGTCTTAATGGCTTCTGTATTAAAGTAAGTAGAAAGTCTTTCTTTGGTTGCTTCTGGATGAAATTGAACACCAATCATTTTATCACTAAACGCAACTGCCATGAGCGCCCTTTCATAGGGAAGTTGTGGCCTAATTTTTTCTAAGGCAATGATGGTAGCCCCCATGGATTCAATTTTTTTGTCATTCGGTTCAGTAATCTGGTACATACGACTCTCCAAAGCAAAAAATGGATCAGGTAATGCTTCAAAAATAGCGTGATCGGCAGTTGGATGGATAGGAAGAATACCAAGCTGTTTTGATTTTCTTAAACCCACTTTTCCAATATCAAAATGTCTACAAGCTATTTGAAAACTATGGCATATTAAAAGGACAGGTTTTTTTTTCGCAAACATTTGGTCTAACCAATTGCAATAAGCCAAATCCCATGATTGAGTATGCGTATCAATAGGAGAGCCAGGACCACCGGATGACAGGTACAAATCATAAGTATCGTCTGGTAATGCATGCTTAACTCGAACATCAAATACGGTTGTGATGATTGTGATAGATTGCTTTTTACTCCAATCATCTAGTATATCCATAATACAATCCATCCCTACATTAGCACTGCCATCATAAAGATCTAGTATAGCAATATGAATAGGATTGGATTGAGACATTATAAATAGTTCAAATTGGTTTTTGGACTCAACTTCAATAAGGTTTCATACATTAATTGAACAGTATCTACGATATCTTTTTTATGAATCATTTCTACCGTCGTGTGCATATACCTTAGTGGAATTGAAATTAAAACAGAAGGGCATCCGTCATTGGCATAAGCAAAGCTGTCTGTATCAGTTCCTGTACTTCTGCTAAGTGTTCTAAATTGTACCGGAATTTTTTTATTTTTCGCTGTCTCTTCTACGATCGCTAATAATTTGTTGTGGATTGCTGGTGCGTAAGCTAATGAAGGACCTTTACCACATTGGATATCACCCTCGATAGCTTTGTTGATCATAGGGGTATGGGTATCATGTGTCACGTCTGTTACAATGGCTATATTGGGCTTGATTCTTCTAGCAATCATTTCGGCACCTCTTAATCCAATTTCTTCTTGAACAGCATTGACAATATATAAACCAAATGGTAACTTCTTTTTATTTTCTTTCAGCATTCTTGCAACTTCTGCAATCATGAATCCTCCAATTCTATTATCAAATGCTCTACCTATAATAAAGTCATGTGCTAATTCATCGAAGCCTTCTTCATAAGTTACTACTGCGCCAATATGAATACCTAATGCTTCCACTTCTTTTTTGGATCTTGCTCCGCAATCTAATGTTAGATTATCTACTTTAGGTTGTGGTTCTTTTTGTTCTGGATTGCTCAATCTAGTATGGATTGCAGGCCACCCAAACACTGCTTTTACAGGACCTTTTTTTCCATGAATCCACACCCGCATAGATGGGGCAATTTGATGGTCCACACCACCATTACGTTTAAGGTAGATCAATCCTTGATCGCTGATATAATTGACAAACCAACTGATCTCATCCGCATGCGCTTCAATCACCACTTTAAATGGCGCATCTGGATTGATGACACCCACTGCGGTACCATAAGGATCAGAAAAAGTGGTATCCACATATTGTGCCAAATAGTTTAACCATATTTTTTGACCACTACTTTCAAAACCAACTGGTGAAGGATTGTTGATATATTCCTTTAAAAATTGGTATGCTTTTGGATCTAGTAAATCTTTTTTCTTAGCATTACTTACTTTATTCGTACTTGCTTTTTTTGTTGTTGCTTTTGCCATAGTTCGTTTAATTATAACCCTTGCAAGATACTACATTCTGTATTTATTAATACATTTGTAGCAAACCTAGGTACTATGCAAGGAGAAAGCTGGAATATGAAGGATTTAAAAGGATTGGAGTCCTCCAACTTCTTGTCCAAGGCCTTGTCACTCATGCAATACCAAGCAACAAATAATACGGTCTATAGGGAGTGGATTCAGTCTATGAAAGTAGGCTTAGACAGGGTAAAAAGTTTTGAACAAATACCATTCTTACCGATTGATTTTTTTAAGACACATGCTATTTATACTGGAACAGAAATTCCTAGTTTTTATTTTGAAAGTAGTGGCACGACGCAGGATACTGTAAGTAAACATTTTGTAAAAGACCTTAAAGTGTATGAACAAAGTTTTAACCAATGCTTTCAAC